>NZ_JBEXZD010000188.1:0-8007 GCF_040628575.1 Streptomyces sp. NPDC006393 | reverse complement strand
CGGCCGGCTTCAACTCCGGACTCGGCATGCTGATCGACACCTCCCGCAACGGCTGGGGCGGCTCCGCCCGGCCGACCGGCCCCGGCCCGCTGACCTCGGTGGACGACTACGTCAACGGCGGCCGCATCGACCGGCGCATCCACGCCGGCAACTGGTGCAACCAGAGCGGTGCCGGCCTCGGCGAACGGCCGAAGACCGCTCCGGCGGCCGGGATCGACGCCTACGTGTGGGTCAAGCCGCCGGGCGAGTCGGACGGAGCCAGCTCTGCCATCTCCAACGACGAGGGCAAGGGCTTCGACCAGATGTGCGACCCGACCTACGGGGGCAACGCCCGCAACGGCAACAACCCCACGGGTGCGCTGCCGAACTCGCCGCTGGCCGGGCACTGGTTCTCCGCCCAGTTCCAGCAGCTGATGCAGAACGCCTACCCGCCGCTGTCGTGAGCTTCGGCGCGTAGGTGATCCGCCGGGGCCGGCCCGGGGTCGGACCTGTTCCTCTCCTCCCCGGTCACCTCTTTCGGGCCAGGCCCCGGCGGATCGAGAACTCCACGGCCGAGTGGTTTCCGTCCGGCCGGTCCAGGTCGAGCGGCACCGCCGGGTACAGCGGCGGCTGTGCCATGAAGCGGGGCCGCGTGCCGTGATGCGGCTGGGCGGCGTGCACCAGGAAGGGGTGACACAGATAGACGTCACCGGGCAGGCCGGTGGCGAGGGCGAGCGGGCGGTGTGCCGAGGCCTCGACCAGCTTGGGGGCGATCCTGAGCCCGGACACGCCCGCTTCGCCGTACGGTTCGAGCAGCGGGGGCACATCCAGGTGCGAGCCGACCCGGATACGGGTCGGGGCGTCCTCCTCGGTCACCTCCGAGAACAGGAACAGCATCAGCAGCGCGCGGTCCCGGGAGCGCAGATTGGTGTAGTACCACTGGGCGCCCTCGGGGAGATAGCTGCCCTCGATGTGCCAGCCGGCGTCGTCCGGCTCCTCGCTGTGCGGGAAGCGCAGCGGGAAGGAGCCCAGCGAGTACCGCGGCTCCCAGCGGCCCTCGCCCACGAGCAGATCGAACGCCTCGTGCAGTGCCGGACTGTTGGCGGCGGCCGCGAACGGTCCCTGCGCCATGCCGCCCACCCAGACCACGGGATCCTTCCAGGTGCCGGGGTCCTGCGGGTCGTAGCCCGTCTCCTGCCATAGCAGCCGCGCGCAGTCCTGGGCGACACGCGGTGGGAAGGCGCCCTCGATCTTCACGAAGCCGTCCTCGAGAAAGCGTTCCACCATCGTGTCGTCCATGGGCCCATCGTGGAGCGGCCCCCGGGAGATCCGCACCTGGTTTTTGCCGTCCCGGCAACGGAACTGGCCCGGCCCCGGCACGTCGGCGCAGGCTGGCCGCACCGAGAGGAGAGGCTGACGACCATGGCGCACGACCACACGGACCACGCCGGCACGCACGACCCGGGCACGCACCACCACGGCTCTCAGGGACACGGGGGACACCAGGGACACCAGGGACACCACCACGGTCACACCGACATCGACTGGGCCGTGATGGCGCCGCTGCTGGAGTCCCAGGCGGAACTGTTCACGCCCCTGTACGAGCAGGTCATGGCCTGGCTGGGCACTCAGGTGACCGCGCCCGGCCTGATCGTCGACGCCGGCAGCGGGCCGGGAGTGGTGTCCTGCCTGTTCGCCGAGGCCTTCCCCGGCGCCCGGGTCGCCGCGGTGGACGGCTCCGGGCCGCTGCTCGAGCGTGCCCGCGCCCGCGCCGACCGACTCGGCTTCGCCGACCGCTTCACCACCGTCACCGGCGAACTCCCGGACGCCCTGGCCGAACTCGCCTACTCGGCCGACCTGCTGTGGGCCAGCAACAGCCTGCACCACCTGGGCGACCAGCGCGCCGCCCTGACCGCGTTCGCCGAGCACCTCGCCCCCGGCGGCACCCTCGCCCTGCTGGAGGGCGGGCTGCCCGCCCGCTTCCTGCCCCGGGACATCGGCATCGGCCGTCCCGGCCTCCAGGCCCGTCTGGACGCGGTCGAGGCCGACTGGTTCACCCGGATGCGCGAGGATCTCCCGGGCTCGGTCGCCGAGACCGAGGACTGGCCGGCGCTGCTGGCCGCCGCCGGCCTGAAGCCCGCCGGCACCCGCAGCTTCCTGCTGGACCTGCCCGCCCCGGTCCCCGAGCCGGCCCGCGCCTACGTCGCCGCCTCCCTCGCCCGGCTGCGCGAGGGGCTGGCCGACGACCTGACCGCGGAGGACCGCGCCACCCTGGACCGGCTCCTCGACCCCGAGGACGAGGCGAGCGTGCACCGCAGGAAGGACGTCTTCGTCCTGAAGGCACACACCGTGCACACGGCGGTCCGCACCGGCTGACCCGGACATCCCGGGCAGGTCCGTCCGCACGGCTCGCGGCCGCCGCTTGACCTGGAGCGCACTTGAAGTGGTGAACTCCCGTTGTCTTCGATGTTTTCCGACAACCTGGGGGATACACCATGACCGACTCTCCGGTCGCGCTCATCACCGGCGGCGGCAGCGGCATCGGCGCGGCGATCGCCCGGCGGCTGCTGGACGCCGGGCACCGGGTGGCCGTCACCGGGCGGGGCGAGGAGCGGCTGCGCGGCTTCGCCCGTGAGCTCGGCGATCCGGACGGTCTGCTGACGATCGCCGGCAGCGCCGCCGAGTACGACGAGGTGCGCTCGGCGGTCGAGCGCACGCTCAAGGAGTTCGGGCGGCTGGACACGGTCGTCGCCAACGCCGGGTTCGCCACGCATGACACGGTCGCCGAGGGCGAGCCGGCCGGCTGGACGGAGATGGTGCTCACCAACGTCCTGGGGCCGGCCCTGCTCGTGCGTGCCTCCATCGACGCCCTGAAGGAGAGCCGCGGGCGGATCGTGCTGGTGGGCAGCGTGGCCGGCTTCGTGAACACGCCCGGCAACATCTACGGGGCGACGAAGTGGGCGGTCACCGGGCTCGCCGAGAACACCCGGCGCCAGGTCACCCAGTGGGGCGTGGGCGTCACCCTGATCGCCCCCGGCCGGGTGGAGACCCCGTTCTGGGACGGCCTGGGCAGCCTGCCGGCGGGCGGCCTGCTGACCGCCGACCAGATCGCCGACTCGGTGGTGTGGGCGATCCGGCAGCCGGAGGGCGTGGACGTCAACACCGTCGTCGTGCGGCCGATCGGCCAGCCCAACTGACGGCTCTGCGGCGTGGACGGGCCCGGTACCGCGAGCGTGGCGGCACCGGGCCCGCCCGCCCTTCGGGCTCAGTTGCTCCGGAGGAACTGCTTCGCCAGCTGTTCGCCCAGGGTGACCGCCGCGCCGTGGTTCTCGATGGGGGAGACCTGGGAGTTCTTGAACAGGATGTACGTCACGCCGGAGTCCGCGCCGCCCGTCGCCGGGTCGGGGTCGATGCCGAGGGCCTTGGCGGTGGCGTAGGAGGCCTCGCCGATGATCTTCGAGGGGCCGGTGTCGCCGACGACGGCGTACTCGACCTTGTTGCCGTAGACGACCGCGACCACGCCGCCGCCCTTGATGCCGGCGCTCGTGTAGTTCCAGATGGTGCTGGTGCCGGGGACCACGACGAACGGCAGTGACTCGGCCTTGAGGGGCAGGCCGTCGGACTGGTGGAAGGCCGTGTCGTTCTGGAACCAGGGGTCGCGGGTCTCGTTGCAGTCGGTGGTGCGCTGGCCGTCGCAGTCGATGTCCATGTCGGCCTTCCAGAACACCGCGCCGTTCTTGCCGCACACGGGCACGGTGGCCGAGGTCCCGTCGTCGGTCTTGTACGTGCCGCTGGAGATCTGCTGACAGGACGTCACCTTGGCGAGCAGGTCGGCCGCGCCGACCGAGCCCTCCTGGGCGGACTTCGGCGGGGTCGGGCCGGAGGCGGCGTTCGCGGGGAGGACTCCGGCGGCGAGCAGGGCGGCACCGCCGGCCGC
This sequence comes from Streptomyces sp. NPDC006393, assembly GCF_040628575.1. NCBI lineage: Bacteria > Bacillati > Actinomycetota > Actinomycetes > Kitasatosporales > Streptomycetaceae > Streptomyces > Streptomyces sp. NPDC006393. Next base: position 4,091 of record NZ_JBEXZD010000188.1, on the reverse strand, counting down.
GGCGAGGGTGAGTACGCGTATGCGTATGCCTATGTGCACGGTGGGGGGTTCCCTTCTATCAGGAAAGTTTCCTTACCAATTTCTCCACAGTGGCTTTTGGTCATGCTCGCGTCAAGAAGATGGGCGTGGGGACTCCCGGCGGAGGCGGCGCGCCCGCGGTCGCCCTCGCGGTGAGCGGTCAGGGGCGCGCCGCCGTACCGTCCGTCAGCCCATGTCGAACGTCGCCGGGTCCGGGCCCAGCCGGCGGTCCTCGTTCAGGGCGCTGATCGCCGCGAGGTCCTCCTCGTCCAGGCTGAAGTCGAAGACGTCGATGTTCTCCCGGATGCGGGCGGGCGTCACCGACTTCGGGATCACGATGTTGCCGAGCTGGACGTGCCAGCGCAGCACGACCTGGGCCGGGGTGCGGTTGTGCTTCTGGGCGATCGCCACGATCGCCGGCACCTCCAGCAGGCCCTTGCCCTGACCGAGCGGCGACCACGCCTCGGTCGCGATGCCCTGCTCCGCGTGGAAGGCGCGGGAGGCGTGCTGCTGCAGGTGCGGGTGCAGCTCGATCTGGTTGACCGCCGGGATCACCGAGGTCTCGGCGATCAGGTGCTCCAGGTGCTCCGGAAGGAAGTTCGAGACACCGATCGCCCGGACGCGGCCGTCGGCGAGCAGCTTCTCGAACGCCTTGTAGCTGTCGGTGTAGCGGCCCCTGGACGGCAGCGGCCAGTGGATCAGGTACAGGTCCAGGTAGTCCAGGCCGAGCTTGGCCAGCGACGCGTCGAAGGCGCGCAGCGTGGCGTCGTAGCCCTGGTCGCTGTTCCAGAGCTTGGTGGTGACGAAGAGCTCCTCACGGGGGATGCCGGAGGCGGCGATGCCCCTGCCGGTGCCCTCCTCGTTGCCGTAGATCGCCGCTGTGTCGATGCTGCGGTACCCGGACTCCAGGGCGGTGGCGACCGCTCGCTCCGCCTCGTCGTCCGGCACCTGCCAGACGCCGAAGCCCAGCTGGGGCATCTCGACGCCGTTGTTGAGGATGATCGGGGGGACCTTGCTGCTCACGAGCTTGTGATCCTTCGGTTGTCGTCAGGTCTTGCCTCACATCGTCAACGATCACGAGCCATGACGCATTCCTGACCGGCCGATCGCCTCAACCCGGCCCTCAACCCTGGTACAGCGCCTCCACCTCGTTCGCGTACGCGTTCTCGATGGCCTTGCGCTTCAGCTTCAGCGACGGGGTCAGCAGCCCGTGCTCCTCGGTGAAGGGCTGGGCGAGGATGCGGAAGGTGCGGATGGACTCGGCCTGGGAGACCAGGGTGTTGGCGGCGACCACCGCGCGCCGCACCTCGGTCTCCAGGTCGTGGTCGTGCACCAGTCGGGCCGGGGACATCTGCGGCTTGCCGCGCATCTGGAGCCAGTGCTCGACCGCCTCGTGGTCGAGGGTGACCAGGGCGGCGACGTAGGGGCGGTCGTTGCCGACGACGATGCACTGGGAGACCAGCGGATGGTCGCGCACCCGTTCCTCCAGCACGCCCGGTGCCACGCTCTTGCCGCCGGAGGTCACCAGGATCTCCTTCTTGCGGCCGGTGATGGTCAGGTAGCCGTCCTCGTCGAGGGAACCGAGGTCGCCGGTGGCCAGCCAGCCGTCGTGCAGGGTCTCGTCGGTGGCCTTCTGGTTGTTGAGGTAGCCCTGGAAGACGTTGCCGCCGTTCAGCCACACCTCACCGTCGTCGGCGATGTGCACGGTCACGCCCGGGATGGGCTGTCCGACGGTGCCGTACCGGGTGCGCTCGGGCGGGTTGGCGGTGGCCGCCGCCGTGGACTCCGTCAGGCCGTAGCCCTCGTAGATCTGCACGCCCGCGCCGGCGAAGAACAGGCCGAGCCGGCGGTCCATCCCCGATCCGCCGGACATCGCGTTGCGGATCCGGCCGCCCATCGCCGCGCGCACCTTGGAGTACACGAGCTTGTCGAAGAGCTGGTGCTGCATGCGCAGCCCCGCGGACGGGCCGGGGCCGATGCCCCAGGCCTTGGCCTCGACCGCGTCGGCGTACTTCACCGCGATGTCGACGGCCTTCTCGAAGGGACCGTCCCGGCCCTCCTTCTCGGCCTTGCGGCGGGCCGCGTTGAACACCTTCTCGAAGATGTACGGCACCGCGAGGATGAACGTCGGTCTGAACGCCTGAAGGTCGGGCAGCAGGGCCGCGGCGTTCATCTGCGGCTGGTGGCCCAGGCGGACCTTGCCGCGGATCGTGGCCACCTCCACCATCCGCCCGAAGACGTGCGCCAGCGGCAGGAACAGCAGCGTCGAGGCCTCGTCGCCCTTCTTCGAGTGGAAGACCGGCTCCCAGCGCCGTACGACCGTGTCCGCCTCGTACATGAAGTTGCCGTGGGTGAGGACACAGCCCTTGGGGCGGCCGGTGGTGCCGGAGGTGTAGATGACGGTGGCGATCGACTCGGGGGTGACCGCCTCCCGGTGCCGGTGCACCACCTCGTCGTCGATGGGCGCGCCCGCGTCGTACAGCTCCTGCACGGCGCCCGCGTCCAGCTGCCACAGCCGGCGCATCTGCGGGAGCCGGTCGATGACCGTGGCGATCGTCATCGCATGGTCCTCGTGCTCCACGACCGCCGCCGACACCTCCGCGTCGTACAGCATCCAGAAGCACTGCTCGGCGGAGGAGGTGGGGTAGATCGGCACGACCTGGGCGCCGATCGTCCACAGGGCGAAGTCGAACAGTGTCCACTCGTAGCGGGTGCGGGACATGATCGCGACCCGGTCGCCGAAGCGGACGCCCTGGGCGAGCAGGCCCTTGGCGAGGGCGAGGACCTCGTCGCGGAACTCGGCGGCGGTCACGTCCCGCCACGCCCCGCTCTCGTCCTTGCGGCCGAGCGCGATGTGCCGCGGGTCGTCCTGAGCATGCTGGAACACGACGTCGGCCAGGCCGCCCACCGGCGGCGCCGACGTCGACGGAGGGCTGGTGAACTCGCGCAAACCCCGCTCCCGCTCCTCAGTCTCCGGTGCGCCGGCGGGCGCTCCGGCCCTTCCGGTACACCTGTGACGCTCCGCACAGCGCCGTGAAAGCTACCCCACGGGGCGGCGGGGCGGGAGGGGGGTCAAAAGCGAGCAGTGCTCATATCCGCACAGGTCAGCGCCGGAAAATGCGCTCACAAGGGGAAGGGTCGGACAGAATCCTTACGGTTCAGTAAGTTTCGGTGGCGTAATCTCCACCGAATCTGTACGACCCTCTGACAGCCACCGGGCCCGGCCGAACCCGTCCGTCCCACACCCGCGGACCGCCGCACGGCCTTCTCCTCGGACAGCGTGCGCACACCGGATTTCGTCACCGCTGTGCGTCGCCGTCGCATGCGGGCGGTCCCTACGATGGGCGCGGTGCGGCGGATCGCGGCGCAGAGCAGCCGTTGCCCGCCATGATCCGACATGGGGGAGGCATACGGTGACGGAATCCCACGTCCAGGTGCCGGTGATGGCGTCCGACACCTTCGACGAACTGGACCTGCGGATCCTCTCCGCGCTGGAGGTCGACGGGCGGGCCTCCTTCAGCCGGATCGGCGCGGTGCTCGGTGTCTCCGACCAGACCGTCGCCCGCCGCTTCCGCAGGCTGTGCGCCGAGGGCGGGCTGCGGGTGGTCGCCGTCCGCGACGCGGAGCGGCTCGGCCAGGACCAGTGGATGCTGCGGCTGCGCTGCGTCCCGGACACCGCCCTGACCATCGCCGAAGCGCTCGCCAAGCGTCCGGACACCCACTGGATCGCCCTTGCCTCCGGCGGCACCGAGGTGATCTGCGGCACCTGGCCGCGCAGCCTCGGCGACCGCGACGACCTGCTGCTCGGCAAGCTGCCGCGCACCCCGAGCGTGGTGGAGATCCGCGCCCACCAACTGCTCCACCGCTTCTTCGGCGGCCCGGACGGCTGGGTGCGCAAGTTCCGGGCGCTCACCGCCGCCGAGATCGACGCGCTGGGTCCCGGAGAACGGCCCGGCTCCGCCCCGGCCCGCATCGACCCCGAGGACGAACCGCTGGTCGCCGCCCTCGAACGCGACGGCCGCGCGGGCCTGCACGAGCTCCAGCGGGCCACCGGCCGCTCCGAGTCGGCCGTC
>NZ_JBEXZD010000187.1:0-8294 GCF_040628575.1 Streptomyces sp. NPDC006393 | reverse complement strand
GGGCCGGCGTGACGGCGATCGCCACCAGCACCACGGCGATGGGCCACCGCCGCCGGATCAGCAGCACCGACCCGGCCAGCACCCCGAACACGATGCCCACGGCCGGCGGAACCCCGGCATCCCGCGCGAACGGCACGCCCTCGGCCCCGCACTCCACCGCGGACGCCAGCGCCAGGCCCGAGTCGAGCACCGCACTGCGCCACCGCACCCACCACCACGGCCCGGTCCCGGCCGCCCGATGGTCTTCCCCCGTCCTGGTCATGCCCTCCAGCGTACGGGCGCCCACGGCGGCTTTTCCGGTGAGTTTCGCGTGCCGCTCGCCACCGCGCCGCGCGGCGGAGGTGCGGCAGCGGCTCACACCGTCGCATCGAGGGCGCCCGGTACGGCATAGTGGTGTCCGAGCGCGGAGCCGATCAACGAATCGGACATCACACGCACACAGTCCCGGATCGTCTAAGGGCAGGACAAACGGTTTTGGTCCGTTGAATGAGGGTTCGAATCCTTCTCCGGGAGCCGCAGCGAGCGGGAGCTCGCCCCAGGGTCCTGGCCCGTCTCGGGTCAGGACCCGCTCTCGTCTCCCCCTCCCCGCGCCCCGCTATCCTGCGGATGTCCACCCCACCCCAAAAGCCGAAGGGCATCCTGTGAGCGCCATTCGCCCGGCAGCCGTCGTCGTTCTCGCAGCGGGTGAGGGCACCCGTATGAAGTCGGCCACACCCAAGGTCCTGCATGAGATCTGTGGCCGTTCCCTGGTCGGTCATGTGCTGGCGGCCGCGCGTGAGTTGAAGCCCGAGAACCTCGTGGTCGTGGTCGGGCACGCGCGGGAGAAGGTGACCGCGCATCTCGCCGAGGTCGACCCCCAGGTCCGTACCGCCGTGCAGGAGAAGCAGAAGGGCACCGGGCACGCCGTCCGCATGGGGCTGGAGGAGCTCGGCGGGGCCGTCGACGGGACCGTGGTCGTCGTCTGCGGGGACACCCCTCTGCTCACCGGTGAGACGCTGCGGAAGCTGGCCGACACGCACGGCGAGGACGGCAACGCCGTCACCGTGCTGACCGCCGAGGTGCCGGACGCCACCGGGTACGGCCGGATCGTGCGCGACGGCGACAGCGGCGCCGTGACCGCGATCGTGGAGCACAAGGACGCGACCGAGGCGCAGCGGGCGATCCGGGAGATCAACTCGGGGGTGTTCGCGTTCGACGGGCGGCTGCTGGCGGACGCGCTGGGCAAGGTGCGGACGAACAACAGCCAGGGTGAGGAGTACCTCACCGATGTCCTCGGGATCCTGCGGGAGGCCGGTCACCGGGTCGGGGCCTGTGTGGCCGGCGACCACCGGGAGATCGCGGGGATCAACAACCGTGTGCAGCTGGCGGAGGCCCGGCGGATCCTGAACGACCGGCTGCTGACGGCCGCGATGCTCGCCGGGGTGACCGTCGTCGACCCGGCGACCACCTGGGTCGATGTGACCGTCACCTTCGAGCAGGACGTCGTGGTCCTGCCGGGCACCCAGCTGCACGGCTCGACGCATCTGGCCGAGGGCAGCGTGGTCGGCCCGAACAGCCGACTGACCGACACCCGGGTCGGGGCGGGGGCGCGGGTGGACAACACCGTCTCCGACGGGGCCGTGGTGGGGCCGGAGGCGTCCGTGGGTCCGTACGCCTATCTGCGGCCGGGTACGCGCCTGGGGCTGAAGTCCAAGGTGGGTACGTACGTGGAGACGAAGAACGCCTCGATCGGCGAGGGGACGAAGGTTCCGCACCTGTCCTACGTCGGTGACGCCACGATCGGCGAGTACACGAACATCGGTGCCGCGAGCGTGTTCGTGAACTACGACGGGCAGGACAAGCACCACACGACCGTGGGCTCGCACTGCCGTACCGGTTCGGACAACATGTTTGTGGCGCCTGTCACGATCGGGGACGGTGCGTACACCGCTGCCGGGTCCGTGATCACTCGGGACGTACCGCCCGGTTCCCTGGCCGTGGCCCGTGGTCAGCAGCGGAATATCGAGGGTTGGGTGGCGCGCAAGCGCCCGGGCAGCGCGGCCGCGAAGGCGGCCGAGGCGGCGTCTCCGACGGGTGAGGGCGAGGCCTGACCGGACACGGGTGCGCCAAACACGGCGTACCGTGATAAGTGCACACCCGCACCCCCACCAGCTGAGACGGCCTTACGCCACGGTCTGACACGGCTCATGAGGTCATCTCGACATCCAGCTGCGAACACCCTCTGAGGAGACACTGCTGTGACCGGGATCAAGACGACCGGCGAGAAGAAGATGATGTTCTTCTCCGGCCGCGCCCACCCCGAGCTTGCCGAGGAAATCGCCCACGAGCTGGGTGTCGGGGTCGTCCCGACGAAGGCGTTCGACTTCGCCAACGGCGAGATCTATGTGCGTTATCAGGAGTCGGCGCGTGGCGCGGACTGCTTTCTGATCCAGAGCCACACGGCTCCGATCAACAAGTGGATCATGGAGCAGCTGATCATGATCGACGCGCTGAAGCGCGCGTCGGCCCGCTCCATCACGGTGATCGTGCCGTTCTACGGTTACGCGCGGCAGGACAAGAAGCACCGTGGCCGTGAACCGATCTCGGCGCGTCTGGTGGCCGACATGATGAAGACGGCCGGTGCGGACCGCATCCTCGCCGTCGATCTGCACACGGACCAGATCCAGGGCTTCTTCGACGGCCCGGTGGACCACCTGTTCGCGCTGCCGCTGCTGGCGGACTACGTGGGCAACAAGGTGGACCGTTCGAAGCTGACGGTGGTGTCCCCGGACGCCGGCCGGGTGCGGGTGGCGGACCGTTGGTGCGACCGGCTGGGCGCGCCGCTGGCGATCGTGCACAAGCGCCGTGACAAGGACGTGGCGAACCAGGTCACCGTGCACGAGGTCGTCGGTGACGTGAAGGGCCGCGTCTGTGTGCTGGTGGACGACATGGTGGACACCGGCGGCACGATCTGCGCGGCGGCGGACGCGCTGTTCGCGCACGGTGCGGAGGACGTCATCGTGACGGCGACGCACGGTGTGCTGTCGGGCCCTGCCGCGGACCGGCTGAAGAACTCGAAGGTGAGCGAGTTCGTGTTCACGAACACGCTGCCGACGCCGGGTGAGCTGGAGCTGGACAAGATCACGGTGCTGTCGATCGCGCCGACGGTCGCCCGGGCGGTGCGCGAGGTGTTCGAGGACGGTTCGGTGACGAGCCTCTTCGACGAGCAGTAACGATCACTCTGTGACGTTTCACGGGTCCCCGTAGATCGTTTTGGGTACGGCCTTCTTCTTTCGAGTAGACTGCTCAAGTTGCTCGGCGAGGGAGGCCGTGGCCGTCTTCGGGCGGATACGGCGGTCCGTAATCGACGCGCTCTTCGTAGCAGGCCGTTCGTGTGGCCGGGTGACCACGTCCCCTATTTCTACGAGGAGTGAGAAGCATGTCCGAGGTGAAGCTCGCCGCCGAGACCCGTACCGAGTTCGGCAAGGGTGCCGCGCGCCGCATCCGCCGTGACAACAAGGTCCCGGGTGTTCTCTACGGTCACGGCTCCGACCCGCTGCACCTGACGCTGCCGGGCCACGACCTGCTGATGGCGCTGCGTACGCCGAACGTCCTGATCTCCCTGGACATCGACGGCAAGACCAACGAGCTGGCGATCCCGAAGTCCGTGCAGCGCGACCCGCTGAAGGGCTTCCTGGAGCACGTCGACCTGCTGCTGGTCAAGCGCGGCGAGAAGGTCACGGTCGAGATCCCGGTGCAGACCGAGGGCGAGCTGGCCCCGGGCGGCAACCTGCTGGAGCACGTCCTGAACGCGCTGCCGGTCGAGGCCGAGGCCACGCACATCCCCGAGGTCGTGACGGTGTCCGTGGAGGGTCTGGAGGCCGGTGCCTCGATCCACGCCAAGGACATCACCCTGCCGAGCGGTGTGACGCTGGCCGTCGAGGAGGACGCGGTCGTCCTCCAGGTCCTCCAGGCGCAGGTCGAGGAGGCCGCCGAGGGCGAGGAGGCCGAGGGCGAAGAGGCCGCGGAGGCCTGATCCTCAGCCGATCGTCGTTTCGCCGGCCGCCGCTTCCCGTACTCCGGTAGGGGGAGCGGCGGCCGGCGCGTATCAAGGAGAAGCAGACGTGACCACCCCGGCGAGTTCCGCGAACGCCCCCTGGCTGATCGTCGGCCTGGGCAATCCCGGACCGGAGTACGCCATGAACCGGCACAACGTGGGGTTCATGGTGGTGGATCTGCTGGCCGACCGTATCGGCGGCCGGTTCAAGCGGGCGGGCAAGGCGCAGGCACAGGTGGTGGAGGGCCGGATCGGTCCGCCGGGTCCGGAGAGCCGCCGGGTGGTCCTGGTGAAGCCGATGTCGTACATGAACCTGTCGGGCGGTCCGGTGAACGCGCTGCGGGACTTCTACAAGGTTCCGGTGGCGAACATCGTGGCGGTCCATGACGAGCTGGACATCGACTACGGCACCCTGCGGCTGAAGCTGGGCGGTGGCGACAACGGGCACAACGGCCTGAAGTCGATGACGAAGGCGATGGGCGCCGACTACCACCGGGTGCGGTTCGGGATCGGACGTCCGCCGGGCCGTATGCAGGTGGCGGACTTCGTGCTGAAGGACTTCTCGGCGACGGAGCGCAAGGAGCTGGACTACTTCGTGGACCGGGCGGCGGACTCGGTGGAGTGTCTGCTGGCGGAGGGGCTGGAGCGGGCGCAAAGCGCGTACAACTCCTGACTTGTCGGGCCGCCGGCCCCCTCGGGAGTTGACCGGGTGCAGGGGCATGGCCAATGATCCCGGCCATGCCTGCCGCCGCAGCCACCGCCCGTAGTCGTTCCCGTCAGGCCCGTACGACCCGCAAGCCCGGCCGTACGAACCGCAAGCCCGCCGGTACGAAGCGCAAGCCCGCCCGTACGGCCTCGTTCGCCGCGCTGCGGTTCGGGCGGGTCGCCGCGATGGGCGCGGTCACCGTGCTCGTTCTGATCGCGGGTGTGTGGGCGTCCTGGAGCACCGCGCCGTACGTGATGCTGACCAAGGGGCGGGAGCGCGGGACGGTCGAGGTGACGCGGTGCGCCCACGACACGTGCAGCGGCCCGTACACGCCCCTGTCGCCGGGGTCGACGGCCCGGGACCGGGTGGAGATCGGCTCGGCGGCGGTGCACAAGGGGCGGACGTACAGCGTCGTGGTGAAGCCGGGCACCGACGAGGTGCTGCGCTCGGGCCCGGCCGGGATCCTGTACGCGTGGGCTCCGCTGGGCGGTGCGCTGCTGCTGGCCTCGGTGGTGGTGGCGGGCGGGCTGCGGCTGACCCGGGCCGCGTGGGGGCTGGCCGGGTCGGGGGTCGCGCTGCTGACGGCGGCTTTTCTGGCGCTTTGACCGGGCTGGGACGGCGCCGGGCCGCCAAGGGCCGTCTTTGTTCCCGCTTTGTGATTGACGGGGCTGGGGGTGCGGCTGGGAAGCTGAGCCGCCCCCTCCACATCTTCCTGTTCGCTTCTCGAAGATGGACTGACTGCCCCATGCGTACCCTGATCCGCGCCGGCGCGCTGACCGCCGGCGTCTCGGCGGCGCTCGCGCTCGCTCCTCTCGCGCACGCCGCCTCGCAGAACTCCCACCACGGTGACAACGGCACCGTGAAGATCCACGACGCGAAGACCGGCGAGGAGCTGCGCCGGAACGAGCCGCACGTGTGCACCTTCTACCTGGACGCCTTCGGATTCGACGGCGGGCAGGAGGTGGACTGGCACATCGAGACGTGGGCGCCGACCGACGCCGTCAAGGGCGACACCGTGAAGTCCGGCGACATCACCCTGGACGCCGACGGCCACGGCCGTACGGAGGATCTGTCGCTGCCCGACGGGCACTACAAGCTGTTCTGGAACTTCGACGGCGAGAACGGTCGCGCGAAGCACAAGGTGTTCTGGACGGACTGCGGAACCGAGAACGGCGGCGGCTCCGGCTCCACGCCGAGCGGGCCCGGTTCCACGCCCGGCGGGCCCGGCTCCACGCCGGGCGGGTCCACCACGCCCGCACCGGGCACCTCCGGGTCACCGACCGCGGAGGCGACCTCCTCGGCCCCGGCGTCCTCGGGTGCGGCTCCCGCCGCCTCGTCGTCGCCGTCCGCGCAGGGCGGCACGAGCGGCGACCTCGCCGAGACGGGCAGCAGCGCCCCGGTGGGTCTGCTGTCGGGCGTCGCGGCCGTGCTGGTCGCGGCGGGCGGCTTCCTGGTGCTGCGGCGCCGGGCCCGCCGCGGCTGACGCCACGGAACGGACATGAGGGTGGGCCCGGGATCCGCGTGGATCCCGGGCCCACCCTCATGTGGTCCGGCTCATGTGGTCCGGCGGCCCTGGTCAGCCGGTGTTGCGCAGGCCGGCCGCCACACCGTTGACGGTCAGGAGCAGCGCCCTGGACAGCAGCGGGTCGGCCTCCTCGCTCGCTGCCACCGCGTCGCGCTGCCGCTTGAGCAGGGCGACCTGGAGGTAGGAGATCGGGTCGAGGTAGGCGTCGCGGATGGCGAAGGTCTGCTTCAGGACGGGCTGGGCGTCCAGGAGTTCCCGCTCGCCGGTGACCTTGAGGATCTCGGCGACGGTGAGCTCGTGCTCGGCCTTGATGACGTCGAAGATGTGCCGCAGCTCGTCGGGGACGAGGGTGTCGACGTAGTGCTGGGCGATGCGCAGGTCGGTCTTCGCGAGCGTCATCTCGACGTTGGAGACGAAGTTGCGGAAGAAGTGCCACTGCTCGTGCATCTCGTCGAGCACGGTGTCCAGTCCGGCCTCGCGCAGCGCCTTGAGCCCGGAGCCGACGCCGAACCAGCCGGGGACGATCTGCCGGGACTGGGTCCAGCCGAACACCCAGGGGATGGCGCGCAGGCCGTCGAGCGAGACGCCGGAGCCGGGGCGGCGGGAGGGCCGGGAGCCGAGGTGGAGTTCGGCGAGCTGGTCGACGGGGGTGGAGGCGAGGAAGTACGTCGGCAGGTCGGGGTCCTCGACCAGGCGGCGGTAGGCGGCGTGGGCGGCGTCGCTGACCACGTCCATGGCCGCGTCCCAGCGGGCGAGGGCCTCGGTGGACTGGCGGGGGGCGGTGTGCAGGGCGGAGGCCTGGAGGGTGGCGGCCACCGTCAGTTCCAGGTTCTCCCGGGCCAGGGACGGGATGAGGTACTTGTCGGAGATGACCTCGCCCTGTTCGGTGACCTTGATCTCGCCCTCGAGGGTGCCCCAGGGCTGGGCGAGGATGGCGTCGTGGGTGGGGCCGCCGCCGCGGCCCACGGTGCCGCCGCGGCCGTGGAAGAGGCGCAGCCGTACGCCGTAGCGGTGGGCGACGTCGCGCAGCCGGCGCTGGGCGCGGTGGATCTCCCACTGGGAGGTGGTGATGCCGCCGAACTTGGAGGAGTCGGAGTAGCCGAGCATGACCTCCTGGACGTCCCCGCGCAGTGCGACGAGGCGCCGGTAGGACGGGTCGGAGAGCATGTCCTCCAGGATGGTGTCGGCTGCCTTGAGCTCGTCGGTGGTCTCCAGCAGCGGCACGATGCCGATCTTCGCCCAGCCGGCGTGCAGGTCGATCAGGCCGGCCTCCCTGGCCAGGACGGTCGCCGCGAAGACGTCGTCGGCGCCCTGGCACATGGAGATGATGTAGGACTCGATGACCTCGGGTCCGAAGACCTTCAGGGCGCGCTTGATCGTCTCGAAGACGCCGAGGGTCTTGGCTCCGGCGGCGTCGACGGGTGCCGGGGTGGGGGCGAGCGGGCGGCGGGACCTGAGTTCCTTGGCGAGCAGCTTGGCGCGGTACTCGCGGGGCATGTCGGCGTAGCGCCAGGACTCCTCGCCGAGCCGGTCGAAGAGCTGGCCGAGGGCGTGGTGGTGGGCGTCGGCGTGTTCGCGGACGTCCATGGTGGCCAGCTGGAGGCCGAAGGCGGCCAGGGTGCGGATGGTGCGGGCGAGGCGGCCGTCGGCGAACAGGCCGCCTCGGTGGGCGCGCAGGGAGTCCTGGAGGAGGCGCAGGTCGGCGAGGAGTTCGGCGGTGCCGAGGTAGTCGCGGCCGGCCACGTGGGGGGTGCCCTTGGCGAGGCGCTGCTTGGTGTTGACGAGCTTCTGCCGGATGCAGGTGGCCTTGAGCCGGTAGGGCTCCTCGGCGTTGAGCCGCTTGTAGCGGGGGCTGATCTCGGGCAGGTTGTCGAGGTCGGCCTGGAGGGAGGCGCGCAGTTCGTCGGTGGCGCCGCTGTAGCGGATGGAGTTGGAGAGGAATCCGCGCAGCTCGTCGATCATGTCGAGGGCGTCGTTGATGCCGTGTTCGTGCTGGAGGATCAGCACGTCCCAGGTGACGTCGGGGG
>NZ_JBEXZD010000186.1:0-8674 GCF_040628575.1 Streptomyces sp. NPDC006393 | reverse complement strand
CGCCGGGATTCGACCGGGAGACCTACCGGCGGCGCAACATGATCGAGCGCTGCTTCAACCGGCTCAAGGGCTTCCGTGGGATCGCCACCAGATACTAGAAGACCGCCACCTCCTACGAAGCGGCAGTCTCCCTCGCGTCATTCCTGCTCTGGGCAAGATCCGTTTGAAGACGGACCCTAGTTTCCATCTGCTTGTCATGACCGAACGCGATCGGAATCAGGGAGACTTCGTGCACCGTGCAGGACGGTCGATCACAGCTCTGACAGTGGCGGCGGGCGCGCTCGTCATCAATGTGTCACAAGCTCACAACGCCCAAGCCGACGGTCTCCTGGACGGCCTCCTCGGCGGCGGCATCCTCACGCAACAATTGTGCACACCCGTCCAGTCAGGTGTGGGCAACCAGTTCACCGCGCCCCAAAACACCCAGTGCAACCAGGGCGCGTCGTCCTCGACCACGACCCCCGCGGGTGGCGGCATCACCGGCTACGAGGTGGTCAAAGGCGGTAATTTCAGTCTCCTTCCGGGCGAGACTGACAGCGCTGCTATCTTCTGCCCCGCGGGTAAGCGGCCCCTTAGTGGTGGCGTGCAGGCTGGTGGCGGAGACGTCGACAACCTCCGTCTGATCTATTCCTACGTACACCAGATCGATCCGACGGAATGGGTTGTCGGGGTGACCCACGAGGGCGGCCAAGGCGCGGCTCAGGGTAACTACTTCGTCATCTGTGCGAACGTCGCCGAATGACGCCGCCGATGCAGCGACCTTGCGGTCCGGCGGTCGACTAACGTCCGTCAGCTTGCTGACGGAGCCTTTCTGCTCGTTCCGAGCGGAGACCGCTGCCTGTTGGCAGGCTGATGGCCCGGCTGTCGCGTGGGTGGGCTCCGGAAGGCGACCAGGTCGTGGTCGCTGTAGGCGTGGGTGCCGTTCCGGCGGGCCGGTGCGCGGGTCGTACAACGCCGCCCCAGGACCCTCAGAGATCCAGAACCTGAGGAGCGGAGCTCACGCGGACCAAGTTCTGCAAGCAGCGAAGAGCTGGCTGCGCAAGGGCGCCCGGGGCTGCGGTTCGGGCCGGCCCGGGCCGACCGCGACGGCTGCAACACCCGGCAGGAAGTCCTCAAAGCCGAAGCGGTCGTCGCACCAGTGCAGGAGTCGAACTACACGCTGACCGGCGGTCAGTGGTACTCGCCCTACGACGACCGGTACATCGAGGGCCCCCTGGGGTCTGGACATCGACCACCTGGTCCCGCTCGCGGAGGCCTGGGACTCCGGCGCGTACGGATGGACGCCCAAGAAGCGGGAGGACTACGCCAACGATCTCGGCGACGACCGCGCGCTGATCGCGGTGTCCGCCGCCTCCAACCGGTCGAAGGCCGATCAGGACCCCACCACGTGGCTGCCGCCGGCCGAGGGCTACCGCTGCCAGTACGTCACCGACTGGATCGCGGGCAAGACCCGCTGGGGCCTCACGATCGATGCCGCCGAGCAGGTCGCACTGTCTGACGTGCTGAGCCGCTGCCGGGATGTCCCGATCACTGTCACGCTGGCCCGGTAGACCACCCGACATCCAGCGATCTGACGGCCCTGCCGCACTTCGGTCGGCAGGGGCTCCGCTGTGGTCGGCTACTGCCGCCACTCCTCGCGGCAGCCTGGCCGGTCGGTCAGGGCAGCGGCGCGTGGACGCGCTGCTGCCCTAGCTGGCGCAGATTCGGCCGCGCGTGCGCTCCGCTCACCGGTCACCTCAGGTGCCACGGCGGGCATCAGTTCGATGGCCGCCCAAGCCGATCGACCATGGCTCGACGGGCCCGGCTGCCATGCTGAGGGTGGTAGGGACCGCCTGCCCGCACATCGGTCAGGATCGCTTGAGAAGCTGTGACAGACCCGCTGCTCAGTGACGCTCTGTAGGCACGCGCTTCTGGACCGGCTCATCCGCGCGGGAAGAAGTAGTCGAGAAGTGCGACGACTGTGGAGATGACGCCCGCGAGGCTAGCCAGAACGCCGATCACGACAACTGACTGAGTCGGCCCGCTTGCGTTCGGGTGGTTACGGCTGCGCCGCACCAGGAACTTCCTGATGCCCTCGGGCCTGTTGACGAGCATGGACCGGGTCAGCTGGTAGTGCGTGCGGAACAAGACGAGAGCCATCACGGCAGCACTGGCGCCAACTGTGCCCGACGTCCCTGACGGCTCGTAAATCAGGCTCCACAAAGCGATCAATAGGCATAGTTCCGTCAGACGGCTGATCCATTTGGTCAGGCGCCGCCCCAGGAAGCGGGCCTCGTTGAAGACTGCCCCCACTCTGAGGGCCACGCCTTCCTCCCATGCTTTGGATCCACCTTCGATCCGGGCCACGGCCATGTGCGGCCAGTCGAAGATCTTGTCCAAGCGGTCTCCGCCGATCTTGAAACTGATTTTCCGCGGATCGGAAGGCGCAGTGAGCTCGATCTGCAGTTCAGTAATCAGGGGTTCGCTGCCCAGGTGTGCTCGCAACGATGCCAGGTCGGCCCACTCATGTGTCTCAGCGGTACTGAAGACCAGGTCTTCTCTGCTTTTCTTGCGGGTGTTCTTCGTGTGTCGGACGGTCAGCTGACCGGCCGGAAGAGCATCCTCAAAGATCGCCAGCAGGTCTTCCAAGTTCTTCCACGAGAACCAGCAGCCACCACGCGCAACGCGCATCCCCCACTCCGCCATGGCAGTAACCTAGCGACTCAGTGATCGATTTGTCAGCTTTTCAGCAGGACAACAGCTGTGCGACACCGGGCAGTTGCGGTGCTGAGAGGCCATCACGAGGTCACGGGGGCGCCTCACGCCTTGCCAGCCGTCGGCGGGCGCGAGGCGGATAGATCACGTTGCTGTGTCCGCAGGCGTATGGGCTTGGGCGCCCACCCCTGGTGTGCGGGTAACGGTTTGGCCGGCCACCGGGCCATCTCCGCTTCGCGGGTCCTGCGGCGCCTGGTGGCGTCCATGGCCCTCACGCTACCCTCGCCGTCCTGGACGCGGCGTCGGTACTCCTGCCAGTCCTCGGAGGTCCATCGGTCCAGGGCCGCCGGGAACGTCTCGTCGCCGCCGTTCACCCCTCCGCCCCCACCGGCTGGACGCCGTACATGCTCGCGCAGCATTCGCACGCACGCAGGCCGCCCACGGGGTACCGGGGTGAGGCCGTTCCCGCGCACCACGCGTACGAGGTTCCCGCACGCTGCCGATCGGTCAGGACGTCCAGGTCGATCGTCGGGGCGTCCACCAGCTCCGGCAGGTGGGGAGTCGTGCTGCGCGTCGTCATGATCGGTCGCCTCGCGCTCGCGGTCGATGTGTCGTAGTCGTCTCCGACAGGGGCTGGGACGACCACGGGCCGAACGCTTCCCGGTGCGGGGGCGGTTCGGCTGACACCCAGTCAACGATCACCATGCGCTGTGGGACCATCACCCATGCGGCATGCGCATACGGATATGCGCCCAGCGAGTACGGACAGGCGCCGGATGCCGCATGGACTCGTGGCGTGGGGGCACGTCGTGGACTTCCGGACAGGCCCGATCCGGGACGCCTCCAAGGCCGGAGACTACGGACGCGTCATCGAACTGAGCCGCAGAGGGCGGCAGATGCCCCAGGCGGCACTCGGGCAGGCCCTCGGCCTGTCCCAGTCCGCCATCTCCCGTCTGGAGAAACGCGGCTCAGCCTCATACAGCACCGACGTCCTGACTGCGGCGGCCGCACATCTTCAGATTCCGCCGGCGCTGGTGGGTCTGGCAGACGGGCGCCCGGCCCAGGTCCAGGCGAGAGATGACGATCCCATGCACCGACGCACCGTCCTCGGTGGCGCGGTCGCCGCGATGGCAGCCCCATCCTGTCCGCCGCGCCAGACACGCGCGACACGACCGGCGGGCAGGCCGCCGCGCTGCGGCTGACCACGAGCGCCTACCGCAGACTCGACGGCACCACCCCATCCCGGGACCTCGCCAACGCGGTGGACGGTCATATCCGGCTCATCCAGACCATCACCCGCACCGCAACCGGCGGCGCCGTCCGGGCGCGGCTGGCCGCCGTGGGCAGCGAGGCCGCATCCTTCGCGGGCTGGCTCGCCTGGGGCAAGGGCGACCACGGGTCGGCCCGCTCCTGGTACGGCGGAGCCGTCAAAGCCGCACGCACGTCAGGAACATGCTCCTGACCGCCTGCCAGACCGGCACGCTCGCCCAGTTCGAGGCACACGCCGGCAACGGCGTTCAGGCCCTGAACCTCACCCGCCGCGCCCGCCGGGCGCTCGGCGACCAGCGCCCGGCCGTCGCCGACGCATGGCTGTCCAGCGTCGAAGCCCTCGGGCACGCCGCAGCCGGGGACCCGCCCAGCACCGACCAGGCCCTGACCACGTCCCGTACAGCAGCAGAGGCACTGAGAACTGACCAGGAGCCGCCACCGTGGCCGTGGGTGTTCTCCTTCACCCCGGACAAGGTGGCCGCCTGCCGCGTCACCTGCGGCGCACGACTCCAACTGCCCGAGTGGGTCCTTGGTGAGGATGTCGAGGCCCTGACCACCGGCCACGCGAAACAACGCGCCCTGCCGGTCCTTGACATCGCCGCCGGACACCTTGCCGGCGGACGGGTAGAGGCGCGCCCTCCTGGCCGACCATGTCAGCAGTACGACCCAGCCGAACTGAACGGCGTCTCCTGCATCGCGGACGGCCCCGACTCCTGGTTCGCCGAAGCCGTCCTGCAGCACGGCGGCCGTCTTGAGGTGGTGGTCCCGGCCGTCGAGTACCGCGAGGGTCTGCCCGACTGGCACCACCCCGTCTATGACCGGCTCATCTCCCGTGCGGCCGACGTCCACCACACCGGCATGACCGCGTCGACCTCGGAAGCCCATCAGGCCGGATCCGAAATCCTCGTCGGCCTGGTGGACGAGCTGATCGCCGTATGGGACGGGAAACCGGCACGGGGGCACCGCGGACGTGTTGGCATACCCCGAACAGACCGGCGTCCCGGTGTGTGTCCTATGGCCCGAGGGCGCCAGCCGATGACGGAGGCGCAGGAGGGCCGTCACGCGGCGAGCGCGGGGCGCTGAAGCTCCGTGCTCTGCGCGGTCTGCCCCAGACGGCGAAATACGCGTCCGTAGTCGCCATGAGTCGGGCGTTTTCAGCCAGCGGCTCGCCCTGCCTCGAGCGAGCGGAGGAGGGAGTCCTACGCTCGGTCCCGGCAGCGGCAATGATCGCGCCGGACAGGTAGAGCAAGGGGGTATGCGGTGCGTGCGGGGTGGGTCAGGCTGTGGCGGTGTACGGCAGTGGGCGGGATGGCCCTGAGTCTGTATGCGGGCTGGCTGACGGTCGATGACATTCGAGACCGCGCTTCCAGCGAGCACGCCATCAGCGAGGCGTGCGATCGGCTCGTGTCCGGGGCGGAGGTGATGAAGCTGCACGGTGGGATGGTCCGGGCGGAGGCCGGCGACTACGACACCCTGGATGTGCGTGAGCTGCCCAGTGTCTGCACGATCTACAAGGTGAAGGACTCCGGAAAGACCGCATCCCTGTTCAAGCTGTGGGTGGAGGGCAGCAACACCTCCCAGCCGTTGAACTGGATCGGTGCCGACGCCGACCGCGAGCCGTTCGGGGGCATGCTCGCCGGCAGCCACTACAAGCCGGATATCACCGCTGTCGCCGACCGGCGTCCCGAAGAACGACCACTGGGCGACGGCACGCTGGGATGGTACGAGAACTGGTACATCACCGTGCGCGCCGAGTGCGGACCCGGCAGCAGTACGAAGGCGCCGAAACTGCTGAACGTGACAGCCCGCGCCGAGTACGAGAACGTCTCGACCGCAGACCGTGACCGCCTGGCCCGCATCGCGCACTCGGCCGCCGAAAGGGTCACCGACCGGATCGGCTGCAAGACCCATCTGCCTGCCCTGCCCGACCAGCAGTTGACGCCCGTACCATCGGCGCTCCGCCCCGCCAAGGGAGCGGACGGATCATGCGCCTGGTTCGCCGCCCACCTCAAGGAGCAGGGACAAGGCCGGCTGCCCGACCGTTTCCTCGCCGTACCGATCTCGGACGCGAATCCGATCGAGAGCTGCCTTCTGGCGGTCAGCCCAGACCAGGTGCGCCGCATCGGCAAGGGCCTGCACGGCGACGACGGCGTTCTGGTCCACGGTGGCCTGACGTACTCTCCGTGGTGGCTGCGCACCGCCTCCTACTTCGGCCCGGAGGCCGGCGCGGTGGGATACCACGGCACCCGCGGCCAAGGCGAGGTCATCAAGACAGGAACGGCAGGTCGCACATACGGCGGTTGGTGGGCGTCCTCCACATGTGACGGCAAGCCTGCTGTGCACACCCTCAGCGCCAACTACGCCTACGACAACGTGGTCGGCTCTCAGGCGCTGTACGACCTGTTCCGCGCGTACGTCGGCAACATCACCACGCGACACGGGTGCACCCATATCACATACCCGAACAGGAAGGACTTCTCTTTCGAATAGGACATCACCACGCCACAACTCCCCCGGGACGAGGCAGCCCAGGACGTGACCGTATTCGCCGCCCACGTTGGCGGCCTCGCCGCGGACATCAGGCCTGGTGAGGCTCGACCATCTCCTTCCCGCAGCTGGCTCCCGTCGCTACCTCTACCGACTGGAGCTCCCCCGCGCCGTCACGCACGGTGCAGGTCGGCGGAGTCGTGCCGCCGGGGAAACGAAAGAAGGGGCCCGCTTTTGCGGGCCCCTTCTTCTTCCGGTAGCGGGGACAGGATTTGAACCTGCGACCTCTGGGTTATGAGCCCAGCGAGCTACCGAGCTGCTCCACCCCGCGTCGATGAGGCCACTCTACATGGTGGATCATGCGGGACTCGCGTCGGGTCTCAGCCGCCGCGGACGATGTTCTCGGCCTGGGGGCCGTTCTGGCCCTGAGTGACGTCGAAGGTGACGGTCTCTCCCTCAACCAGTTCCCGGTATCCGCTGCTTTTGATGTTGGAGTAGTGCGCGAAGACGTCCGGACCGCCGTCCTGGGCGATGAAACCGAAGCCCTTCTCAGCGTTGAACCACTTCACACTGCCGCTGGCCATGCTGCCGTCCTTCGTTCTCGCTGGGAAGCCCAGCCGGGTGCGATGGGGGCCGCCCAAGGCGAAGACGCCCGGGGTCCGTCTTACCGAGCTCTCAGCCCGGCTATCCGATCATTACCTCCGGGAAGCGCTGGGGCCGGCGCGGGGGCGCGTACATCGCCACTGACAGCGCTGGCCCAGGCAACCGTTGTCGTCTGCGACGGATCCTCGATTATCAACCCTCGCGTCCAAGGCCCTGTTGCGCCTGAGGGCGCCAAGTGTGTTCGCGGGATCGGCTAGGACTTGTCCGGGCGATCACGGCTCCGGTTAGGGTGGCCGGCGGTGGAAGGACCTGGTGAGTGCAGTGGAGATGAGCCGCGCGGAGGCGGTTGCGCTTGTGCAGCGGATCATGGACGCCGACTACGCCTCCGACGAGGAGGTGGCCAGCTGGCTGGACAGACTCGACAGAGCCCTGACGTGTCCGCCTGGTCACGTCAGTGGTTTGATCTTCTGGCCGCCGGGGCGGGAGCTTTCGGCTGATGAGGTGGTCGATCAGGCCCTGGCGCATCGACCGATCGCTTTGTGGAGCCGCGCCTCAGCTCCGGAGCCAGATGACCAGGGCTGATGCGGTGGCGGTGCCGAGGAAGACATAGCCTCGCTTGTCATAGCGAGTGGCCACGGCGCGGGACTGCTTGAGCTTGTTGATGGCTCGTTCGACCATGTTGCGTTTCTTTGTACCGCTCTTCGTCGAAGCCGTCATTTCGTCATTCCGTGCCAGCCGCCGCGAGCGCATCAGCCAACTCAGCGTGCGCTCCGACAACCACCGCTCGACAGCTGGGGCACGAACCCCGTCAATCAAGATTCTCCGAAGGTTTTCCGACGGTTGCCCCGACACAGTGGCACTCACCACGCGGTCCGTGTGAACCGGACCGCATACGAAGCCCACCCAAGGGGGAACTGTGTCCTTGACGTCCCGTGTCAGCCTCGCCGTCGGTGCGGCCCTGACCTGTTCGGCCCTCGCCTTGCCCGTCAACGCGAGCGCCTCCGTCCCGTCGGCGCCGGCTCAGGTCAGCCGGCCGTCTGCCACCCCGCAGTCCACTGCCTCCATCGCGCCCCGCTGCCTGGTGTGGTTCAAGCAGACCGAGAACTACCACGGCTACACCGCCGGGTACAGTTGGGCGTGGAACGTCACCGTGAGCTACGGCGCCACGGGTGACCGGGTGCGCGAAATCCAGTGCCTCCTGGACTACTACTGGGCACAGGACTACCCGTACGGCGACACCACCAGCCCGGGGGCCCTGGACGGCAACTTCGGCCCGACAACCCTCACCGCCGTCAAGAACTTCCAGCGCCACCGCTGCGGTTTCGGCAGCGGCAGTGACGGCGTCGTAGGTCCTCCGACCTGGCGATGCCTGCGCGGCCAGATGTGAGCGCAGAAGCCGTACCGGACCTCTACCCAGAAGGGCCACTGCGCAGATGAGACGCACGCTTGCCGCCACCATCGGCGCGAGGCGAACAGTCCTTGCCGCCGCGCTGACGGTCGCTGCGGCTGCCGGGGTAACCGCCCCGCGCGGCAGGTGGCCAGGTGCGTATGATTGTCCGCGCAAACTTCGCCGAATGAATTCGGCCGGATTTCAATGGCGTGGACGTGCCGTGGGGCCGGA
>NZ_JBEXZD010000185.1:0-8770 GCF_040628575.1 Streptomyces sp. NPDC006393 | reverse complement strand
CTGGCCCGTCCGGTCCAGGGAGTGGCGGGAGAGCAGCAGCATCGGCAGGCCCACGTCGGTGCCGAGCAGGCCCGCCTCGCGCGGCGTGGCCAGGACCCCGGAACTCCGTTCCGGGGTATGGAATTGCTCCGCAATTCCGGCCAGGAATTCGCTCCACGAATTCCTGAAAAGCGCGGCTAGGCGGGTGGGGTCGGTTCGAAATAATCCGCAGAGAAACAGGCCACTGTTGCGGTGCCGGCCTCTGTTAACATCGCTTTGATTCGAACTGACAGTCAGTTCCGAACATTTAAGTTGTCTATCTTTCCTGTCTTTCAAAGAACTCTATTTTTCCATCGGTACGTTCACTGGCACCAGTTAAGTTGATGCTGTGTCAGTTTTCATGCTTGGCAGTCCTCTGCGAGGCGCTCTCCCCGGTCGGTTGAAGGCCGCCCGCAGTACCTCTCGTTCGACCTGGCTCAGCGGACTCAAGAGGGTGCATAGGGGGCGCGGTGCACGCTGCCGGGTGGGGATCTGTTCCGTACTGGCCAGCGGAATACCACCGCGTCGGCGGGGAGGACTCTCGCCGGGGCAGGGTGCGCTAGACCGATGTCTTGGTGCGTCCCGTCTTGCGCTGCGGCTGGTCCTTTGCTCGCCTGGGTTGGGCCTTCGCGTTCCTCGGTTCGTCCTTCAGGAGCTGGGAGACGCGCTGGAAGGAGAGCCCCAGGATGCGGCCGGCGTCCCGCTGGCTGAGGTGCCGGGTCAGCGTGGAGGCGGCGCGCTTCATCACAAGCCGTTCCCTCTCCTCGGCCTCCGCGCGGGCCTTCCGGACCGCGGCGGCTTCCTGGAGAATGGCGCGCTCTTCCTCGCTCAGCTCCGGCTCGACGGACACGTTGAACGTGTCGGGCTCGACGTCGAGCATGACGGCGATCGCCTCGCGGACGGCTTCGTCTGCCTGCTCGAGACGCTTGGCCTGGCTGAAGACACCCGGCAGGTCGGGGACCTCGAGGGCCCACCAGTCGCCGGTTCTCCGGGCGACTACGCGGTAGGTGCTCACCGCCACCATCCCTTTCCAAGTTCGGGTTCGAGCGTCTTGCAGATGTTCTCAGCGGTGATCTCGTTGACCTCGCTGTGCTTAGGGATCACGACGGGGGTGTTGCCGCAGGTCCACGTCTGGTGGCTGCCTCGTTGGCGCAGCATCTCGAAGCGGATGCCCTTGGCCTTGGCCGCGTCTCTGATCTTCTTGACCAGGTCCCTGTACTTCATGAGTGTAAGTCTAGTGAGGATAGAATGGTCAAGTCAAATCACACTAGACTACCTGGGCGCCTCCGACTACTCGCTGGTGAGCTCCCCACGCAGCGCCTTCCGCACCTGCTCCCCACTCAATCCGATCGCCTGCGTGATCGTCTCCCGGTCGACGCCGCGCGGCGAGCGACCAGTGCAACGGTCGCAGAGGTCACAGCGGAACGATCCACACACGCCCGGCCGCAACGAACAGAGCGGCGACAGCGCGGACGATATCGAAGACTCCGAAGGCAGCAAGGTCAAGCTCTCGGTTTCGTCGGACATCGAATACCGGTTGCGCGCCAACGAGCAATGCGCAGACAGGGACCAGCCATGTCTGCCAACCGACCGCTCCAGGAATGATCAGTCCGGCGCCCACAGCCATCTGGTAAAGGCCTACGAGCTTCACATGGGGTTTCGTACCATCACCGACGCCGAAAAGCATCGCCAGCTCGGGGCTGTTCGTCGCGGCGAAACCCGGGCTGCCCTTCACCACATTCGTGAAGCCGATCGTGAAGATCTCGAACGCGAGCAGACTCTGCACGACCCACAGAACGACGTTCATCCACCCCCCAACATCCAAGCGGACGCCGACGGTCGTCATCCGACCGCCCCGATGACATCGTCCACGACCCACCTCCGACAAATCTAGAGGTGGTTCACAGGTGCCAACAAGCCTGTCCAGGTGTGCGTCGGCTGTCAGCTGATGAGCAGCGCAACGAGGTTTTCGAGTTGCTCCGCGGTCAGGCGTCTCTTCAGGTCTGCGGCAAGCACCGCCAGGTCCTCCTCCTGGGTTCCGCTGGTTACCGACTCCTTCCGAGGTGCCTTGGCGGCGGGTGCCGGCGGGGTGCTTACCGGGTAAGCACTGGCCGGCTTCTGCTGGGGCTCCTTCTTCTTCGCGCGTTGTGCGAGTGCTTCCTGGGCAGCGCTGTGCTGTTGCTCTTGAGGCAGCTGCCCGACTGTGCGGGCGATCTTCACAGGGAGTGTCTTGTCTTCGAGCGCCTTCTGGAGCTCTGGGGTGAGCTTGAGCAGAGCCAGGCGCTGGGTCACCCATCCGCTGGACTTGCCCAGCGCTCGGGCCACGGCTCGCTGTGACCCGTGGACCTGGACAAGACGTTCGAGCGCCTTGGCTTCGTCCAGGGGCTCTAGGTCTTCGTGCTGAACAGCGGCGGTGAGCGCGGTTTCCAGCAAGGTGTCGGCGTCTTGGGCGAGGGAGTCGTCGAGATGGACGGGGACATCGTCAAGGCCGGCAAGTTCCGCTCCTGCGAGGCGGCGGTTGCCGTCGACGACAACGTACTCCGCGTTGCCGAGGGCATGCTCCTGGCCGGGGTGGGCCTGGAGGAATGCCCGGCGAGTCACGACCGTCAGGGGTTGGATGATGCCGCGTCCGGTGAGGCTGTCGGCCATGTCCTCGATGGACTTGACCTCGACTCGCGGGTTGTAGGGGTTGCGCACGAGCTGCTGGATGCGGAGCCGCGGAGTGTTGGTGGCGGTCGCTCCGGCGGCGGATTCCTCCGCGGTGTTGTGGCCGGCAAAGGCGGCAAAGGATGCGGCCCGACTGCTCATTGGCTGGGCCACGGCGTCGAAGGTGGCGGATCCGCCCAACGCGTCGGCTTTGCTCACGCGAGCCCCCTGGCGATCTGACGCATGTGATGAGCCTGGTCGGATTCGGGTGCGTAAGCCAGGAGTGGCTTCTGAACGCGCACAGCCTCTCGTTGCTCCTTGAGGTCGGGGACCACAGCGAGGACCGGGGGAGTGCCGAGGGCCTTCCACTTCTCCAGCGAGGAGGTGGCGATGAAGCCGCGGCGCGAGTCGTACTTGTTGACGACCAGGCCGAGTTGTTCGACTTCGATGTCGTAGTCCTTGGTGAGTGATGCGACCTGGTTGATGAGCATGCCGTAGGCCTGGGCGGAGGTGTCCTCGGCTTCGACGGGGATGACGAGGCCAGACCTGCCGGGCTTCTCACCGTCGCGGCGGCGTCCGTAGAAGATGCCGGCGTCCATGGCGAGGCCGAGGCTTGGCGGCGAGTCGATGACGATGACGTCGAAGTGCTCCTCGAGGGGGGCCAGGGCACGCTCAAGTGCCGCATGACGAGGACCACGGAAGATGGTGAGGCCGGAGTCGAGGAGGAAGGCGTCGAAGGCGGCAGGAAGGATCCGCAGTCGGTCCTCGAAGCGCGCTCCGTCCATGGCGACGGTCAGGTCGAGCAGGGGCTGCTTGGCCTGATCGCGATTGAGCATGTGAGTGACCAGGCTCTCCTGCCCGGCCGGGATCGCCTTCAGCGCCAGTTGGTGGGAGAGGTGGCCTTGCGGGTCGTAGTCGACCAGCAGGACGCGGTCGCCTTCTTCCGCCAGGGCCTGGGCAAGGCCGGCGGACACGGCGGTTTTGCCTACGCCACCCTTCTGGTTGCAGACGATGAGGCGGCGTGTGACGGCGGGTTCGTCGCCGGCTGGGTTCTGCTCCAGCCACAGGACGACGGCCTGGGCGAGACCTTGGATGTAGGAGACGCCGCGGGTGCCGCAGTCCTGCCTGAAGGTGTCGTAGAGACCTTCGGGGAGCCAGGTCCCGAAGGATTCCGCACCGGCTGTGTCGACGGGGGGAAGTTCCTCTGTATGAGCCTGCCAGGCCAGGATGCCTGCGGTTACGGCGTCCTGGAGGTCGGTGTTGAGCTGCGCGGCCCGGACCTTGAGTGCCTGTCGGAGCGAGGCGGGCAGCTTGGACACGAGCTTCTCCCGCTCACCTCCGGGGTTCGGAGATGCCATGCGCGGCAGCATACTGCCGTCAATGATCGAATCCAGTCAGGCGAGGCTGATGCTTCGTCTGCTCGGGCGTTAGCTCCTGCAAGTGGGGTGCCGGCTTCTGCCGGCTGGCAGCGGACGACGGCTGCGGCGGGGGAGCGGAGTGCGTCCCCCGCGTGTCCGTGGGCCTATTCGGCGATGTCCGCGTAGTCGGCGAGCGGGACCCGGCCGCTGTTCGCGATCGGAATGGCGTCCAGGTACTCCTCGGGGAGGTCGAAGGCGTCGACGAGCGTCCTCATGTGGGTGGCGAGGCCGTCGACGACCGTGTCGATGACGACCGGGAGTTCGCGGACCTGGTCGGCACTCATGTGCCCCTCCATCAGCAGGTCGCCGGTGTGGCTGCGGATCTGCTCCAGCAGGAACAGCAGGCACAGTCTGTCCAGCAGCTCCCGTGCCTCGGGCCGTAAGCCCTGCTCCGCGGCCTCGAGGAAGGCGTCGGCGGCCCGCAGCCTGGCGTACACGGAGACCATCTCCAGGGCCGGTGACGACGCCCAGTTCCATCGGGCCACCGGGTCCTTGGCGGGTCCGCGGCGCAGCGCGGCCCGCGCCCGCTTTCGCCAGATGGCCTCGGCCTGCGCCAGCAGGGAGCGCACGAAGCGGGGGTCGGTCATGTCCCCGGGGCCGTCCGGCGAGGTGGTCCGGGGCTGGGCGGGCTCGCCGGCGAAGAGCAGCTCGGCCGCCGCCTTGGACCAGATCACGAGGTTGTCGCCCTCGGCGGTCACGGTGCCCTCGACGTAGTCGGGGAAGCCGGCGAGTCCGTTGACCGCGAACAGGCCCTGTGCGCCGCAGCGTTCACGGCATTCGGCGGTGATGGCGCGGGCCTGCCAGGTGATCCATCCCTTGGCGACGGCCACCAGGCGCTCGGCCTCGTCGCGGGTCTCGGCGGTGTGTCCCGTCCAGGCGGTCACCGCCGACCGGTGCAGGAAGGTCATGGCATACGCCGTCGCCACCGACCGGAGGAGCCGGCCGTGGTGGCTGCGGTGGGCGTTGACCGGGATGCGTTCGCCCGCCTTCGGGCCGGCCACCCGGCGGTGCTCGCCGTAGCGGACTGCGATGGCCAGTGCGGCCCTGGAGGCGCCGACGGCCGCGCCGCTCATGCACATCTTGCCCACGGTGACCCGGCCGATCGACCGCAGGAATCGCTTGCGGCGGTTGCCCAGGGTGCTGGTGAGGGTGCCGTCGTGGCCGAGCCGGCCGTGCTCGCCCTCCAGGAGCGCCTCGCGTGGCAGCCGTACGTGGTCGAAGGCGGTCAGGCAGTGGTCGACGGGAGCGCCGGGACGCATCGGCAGCCGGCGTACCCGGACTCCCGGCAGCAGGCCGTGCTCGTCGCTCAGCGGGGTCAGGAACAGGTACACGCCCTGGTCCTGGCCGTCGGCGATGAGGCGGGCGGCGACCACGGCGCTCTTGGGGCCGCCGGTGGTGCTGGTGTTGGGCATGAACTTCTGTGCCCCGGGGTGCGGGGTGTGCAGGGTGAACCCGCCGCCGTCCTGGTCGAGTTCGGCGGTGGTCTCCAGCGCGGCGCTGTCATTGCCGTGGTCGACTTCGGTGCACAGGAACGTGCCGATGCGTCGCATGGACGTGAACTCGGACAGATCCCGGTGTTCTGCCGCCTCATGGTCGAGGAGACTGCCGAGGAAGAGGTTGTAGTGGATGCTCGCCACCGTGCACAGGCCCCCGCCGCCGTCCACGATCGCGGTCCACTCGTGCAGGCTCGCCAGCAGGCTCGGGTCCGTGGCCAGGCTCTGGGGTTCCCCGATGGTGTCGTTGACCAGCCGCAGCCACTCGTAGGACTGTGCCGCCTGTTCGGCGGGAGAACGGCCCGGACGATGGCGAAACGTTTCGTTCCGGATCAGTGTGCGCCAGCGGTCGTGGACCTGCTCGCGCTCGCCGTCCTCGCCGAAGAGCAGCCGGGCCAGGTCCTGCGCGGGCGTGGTGTCGATGGTGTCGATGGTCTCGAGGCCCTCGAAGGCGAGGGACTCGATCGCGCTCAGATCTCTCAGGTGATCGGCACTCAGGCGGTCGGTCCGCGGGCTCTCGCCCGGCAGTTCCGTTCTCAGTGGCTGATCCGTCGCTTGGCCGGGATCGCCGGAAGTGGCGGTCCGTATGCAGGGCTGGGTTGCCAGAAGGGCCATGACCCTCTCCCCCGTCAGTCGCAGATCCGAATGGGAAGTGCAGGACCCAGAAGATACGGACCTACCGGTTTCCTTATCAAGTCACGTAACGGTAAAGCGCGAGCCGCCGACAAGGGATCTTCAAGTGTCCACCTGGGCTATCCGTAGCGGAATATCCGATTCTGCGGCATCGTGATCGAGGTCTGCCGGCACGGCACGGGTGCTGTCGAGCGAGATAAACCGCGCGCCAGGTTTCCTTGACCAACCAGCCGTTCACCAGACTATTCCGCATTTATGGAAAAATAGGACATTCCCAGGCGCCTTGCAGGCATGGTTGATCGCGCGGGGCCGGGGGTGGCACAATACAAACCTGTCGGTTTATTTTCACTAGGAACTGACTGGAGCCGATGCGGAGGTGAAGGCCATGGCGCTGCAGGAACGGGCCATCAGAACGAGGCGGACCATTCTCGTCTCCGCCGCCGCGGTCTTCGCCGAGGTGGGCTACGAGGCGGCGACGATCTCGGAGATCCTCCACCGGGCCAGCGTCACCAAGGGGGCCCTGTACTTCCACTTCGCCTCCAAGGAGGAGCTGGCACAGGCGGTCCTGGCCGGCCAGTTGGAAGCGATCCCGGCTCCGCCGCAGCAGGAGCTGATGCTCCAGCAGGGCATCGACGAGGCCTTCCTGCTCGCGCATCTGCTGTCGGTGGGGGATCCGATGGTGCAAGGCAGCATCCGCCTGACGGTGGACCAGGGGGCCCCGAGCGACGGCCTGGACCGGCAGGTGCCGATGAGCGGATGGATCGGGCACAACACCGAGATCCTCGGCAAGGCGAAGGAGAACGGCGAGCTGCTGCCGCATGTCGATGTCGCGGCGACGGCACGGATGTTCGTCGGGGCGTTCACCGGCGTGCAGGTGCTCTCCAAGATCATGTCGAATCACGCCGACCTGCCGGAGCGCGTCTCGGACCTGCAGCGTCACCTGATGGCGAGCATCGCGGTCCCCGCGGTGCTCATGCAGCTCGACACGGCTGCCGACCGGGGCGCCCGGGTGTACGCGGCGGCACTGAGACTGCGCGAGGCCGCCGAGCAGGTGCCGGCCGCCGACTGAGGGCGGCCGGGAACAGAGCCACAACTGAACAGTCGTCGGGGGCGCGACCGCGTGCGCCCCCGGAGGGGGAGGGCCGGGGACCCGCCTCCCCTGGGCACGTGCCACCGGTGCAAGACCGACCCAGGGAGTGCGACGATGAACACGACTGCTGTCTGCCCTTACGCCTTGGACGTGACCGGGCGGGACCTGGCGGGCGAGGCCGCCAGGCTGCGGGGCCAGGGACCCGCTGTCCAAGTTCAGCTGCCCGGAGGCGTGATCGCCTGGGCCGTGGTCGGACAGCGGTACGTGGAGCGGCTGCTGACCGACTCGCGCGTCTCCAAGGACGCCCGCCGGCACTGGCCCGCCTTCATCGAGGGCCGCATCACCGAGGAATGGCCGCTGTATCCGTGGGTGGCCAACGAGAACATGCTGTTCGCCTACGGGGAGCACCACGCGCGGCTGCGCCGGCTGGTCGCCGGGGCGTTCACCGCGCGGCGCACCGAGGCGCTGCGCCCCCGGGTCGCCGCGATCACGGCCGAACTCGTCGACGGCCTCGCCGCCCTGCCGGCCGACACCCCGGTCGATCTGCGGACCGCCTTCGCGGAGATCCTGCCGATGCGGGTGATCTGCGAACTGTTCGGAGTCCCGCAGGGGGGACCGACGGACGCCCTGTGTGCCGCGCTGCACAAGGTCTTCAGCACCACCCTGCCCGGACAGGAGATAGAGGCGGCGCGGATACAGGCCTTCATGCTGCTGTCGCAGCTGGTGCAGGCCAAGCGGGCCGAGCCGGGGGACGATCTGACCAGTTCGCTGATCGCCGCCCGGGACGACGACGACCGCCTGAGCGAGGCGGAACTGCTCGGCACGCTCTTCCTGATGATCGCCGGAGGGCAGGACACCACCGCGGCGCTGATCACCAACGCCGTCGGTGCGCTGCTGCGCCACCCGGACCAGCTGGAGCACGTACGTGCGGGCCGGGCGAGCTGGCAGGACGTGTCGGCGGAGACGATGCGGGTGCACACGCCCGGCGCCTACTCGCCCATGCGGTTCGCGGTGGAGGACATCGACCTGGACGGTGTCCTCATCCGCAAGGGCGACCCGATCCTGGTCTCCTTCGCCGCGGGCGGCCTCGACCCCGAGCGCTACGGCCCGGACGCCGACCGGTTCGACGTGCTGCGCACCGGGCGCGACACGCTCGGATTCGGGCACGGCACGCACCGCTGCATGGGCGCGCCGCTCGCCGAGGTGGAGGCGACCGGGGCCTTCGCGGCGCTCTTCGAGCGCTTTCCCCGGATGCGACTGGCCTGCGCTCCGCAGGAGTTGGAGCCGATGGCCAGCTTCCTGATGAACTCCTACCGCGCCCTGCCGGTGCTGCTGAGCCCGCACGACTGAGGCGGGCGTGACACGAGCGGCGGGACTCCGTCCGCCCCGGGCCCGGGGCGGACCGGTGCGCGCGGGCCGGAGTGATGCCGGCCGGGCCCGTGCCGCACACGTATCGCGCGGCCTGTTCCACG
>NZ_JBEXZD010000184.1:0-8935 GCF_040628575.1 Streptomyces sp. NPDC006393 | reverse complement strand
GCACCGTGCGGACCTGCCCGCCGTGCTGGTGCAGCCAGCTGACGTGCTCCAGCGTGGGCGCGTGGTTGCGCACGCTGTCGAGGTAGATGGTCCGCGGCTCGATGGCCGCGTCAAAGCTGTCGGCCCAGGGGCTGACCTGCCCCGGCCTCATTCATCCCGGCGAACCGGTCGCGCCACCCGGCGAACCGGCCACCGGTCACCGGTCGTCAGGATGCCTCGTTCGACCAGTACACCTCCGAGGGGCGGATCTCGATGGCGCCACCGTAGCGTGCCGCGGGATGGCGGGCGGCCAGCTCGATGGCCGCGTCGAGGTTGTCGGCCTCGAGGATGAACCAGCCGCCGACGGCCTCCTTCATCCCGACGAAGGGGCCGTCGGTCGTCAGTGTCCTGCCGCCCTCGACCCGCACGGTCGTCGCGTTCTCGGGCAGGCCCATCGGCACGCCGGGGGTGACCCCCGGCGTCTGACTGATCGCCTGGTAGTCGGCGTATACCTGCTGCCGCTCCTCCTCGGGGAGCTCGGCCTGCCCCTCGAACGCGGTGCCTTGGTAGATCAGCATGATGTACTTCATCGTTCCTCCTCATGGCCGCCACCAGGTGGTGACGGAGTAAGACGAACGGCGAGCCGCGAAATCGACAGGCCGGCACGAAAATTTTTCCGCACCTGGGCGGCGCCCTGCCTGTCTCATTCATCCAGGTGCGGACAAATCATTCATCCGGGTACAGACAGGCATCCGGGTGCGGACGAAAACGTGTGGTCCAGGTCACCGGCCGCTCGGTACGGTCGCGGCCATGGCGATCGCGAAGGCTGCGGGACGGCTGGTTCGGTGTGCGGGCACGGGCGAGACGGCCGGGCCCGCGCGGCCGGCCGCGCATCGGACGGCGCCCGCCGCCGGGGAACCCGGGGCCCAATCCGCGACGGCCGAGCGGCTCGCCGGGTGAGGAGCGCATCGGTGCCCACCGGCCCCGCGACCCGCGACGGCGGACGCGCCCGGGCCTTGCTGTTCGTGCTGTGCGGCACGATCTTCATCGAGGGCAGCGATGTCGCCATGCTGGCCGTTGCCGTCCCCGCCATCCGCGCGGACCTCGGCCTGACCACCGGCGCCGCGGCGTGGGTGATGAGCGCCTGCGTGCTCGGCTACGCCGGTTTCACCCTGCTCGGCGGCCGCGCCGCCGATCTGCTGGGCAGGCGGCGGATGTTCCTCACCTGGCTGGGCGTCTTCCAGGTCTTCTCCACGCTGGGCGGCATCGCCGTCGACGGCTGGATGCTGATCGCGGCCCGGTTCGTCACCGGTGTGGCTTCGGCCTTCATGACCCCCGCCGCCATGTCGATCATCACGACCTCCTACCCGGCGGGGCCACAGCGCGACAAGGCTCTGCTGGTCTTCGCCGGCGTCGGCGCCGGAGGCTTCTCGCTGGGCCTGGTCATCGGCGGGCTGCTGACCGAGCTCGGCTGGCGCTGGGTGTTCTTCGCCCCGGGGTTCCTGGCCGGCGCCATCCTGCTCGCGGCGCTCGGACTGCTGCCGGCCCAGGCCCGCCCCGCACCCGCGCCACGCGGCTACGACCTGGCCGGCGCGGCCGGCGCCGCCGCCGCGATGCTGGTGTTCGCCTACGGCATCGTCCGGCTCGAGCACCGCGGCGAAGGGCTCGGAGCGACGCTCGGCGCGCTCGCCGCCGGGCCGGTGCTCATCGCGGCGTTCATCGTGATCGAACGGCGTGCCGAAGCGCCGCTCGTCCCGCCGGAGATCTTCCGGAGGACCGCGATGGTGCGGGCGGACGTCGCCGCGCTGCTCTTCCTGGGCGCGTTCTTCGGTTTCCAGTTCATCGTCACGCTCTATCTCCAGGAGCTGCGCGGCTGGTCCTCGCTGCGGGCGGCGATCGCGCTGATCGTCATGGGCTGCGACGCCGTCCTGGCCCCCACCCTCACCCCGCGCCTGGTCAAGCGCTACGGCAACGGCCGGGTGATCCTCGGTGGCTTCCTGCTGGCGATCGTGGCCTATGGGCTCTTCCTGCCGGTCGGGACGCACTGGCCGTACGCGGCGATGTTCCCGACACTGATCATCGCGGGCATCGCCTTCGCCCTCGCCTACGGTCCCCTCACCATCGCGGCGACCGAGAGCGTGGCGAAGGAGGAGCAGGGCCTGGCCGGCGGGCTGCTGTTCACGTTCACCCAGTTCGGCTCGGCGGTCGGGATCTCCACGGTGAGCGCGGTGTACGGGAGCGCCTCGGCCGGCAGCGACGGCTCGCCCGGCGCGGTGCTGGACGCCTACCGCGCCGCGCTCGTCGTCCCGGTGGTCATGGTGCTGCTGGGCGCGGCCGTCTCCGCCTTCGGCCTGCGCGGCGCCGGGCCCGCCGTCGCCCGCCGCGAGGACACGGCACCCGCGGCCCGCGACGAAGTGGGCGACCTCTTCCCCCGGCCCTGACGGCGGACGGCCGCGGCTGCTGCGAGTCCGACGCCGGCATCCGGAACGACTTCGCAGGCGCCGGATTCGTCCGCCTCGCCGACCCCGTGGGCGCCTACCCCAGTGTCCGGAGCCTGGTCACGCTGTCGGCGAGGGTACGGCGGCAGAAGGCGAGGTGGTCGGAGCCGAAGCCGCGGGGGCCGCACTCGATGACGAGCAGCAGGCCGAGATAGAGGTGGTAGAGGGCGAGCCGGTGGTGGAACGAGGGGCCGAAGTCCAGCGCGCCTCCGGCCTCGGTGTAGCCCGCGATGAGGTCGCTGTCCGGGCCGGCGTCGCCGCCGAAGGCCAGGGAGACCAGTTCGGCGGCGGGATCGCCCCAGAACGCCCGCTCATGGTCGATGAGCCCGGTGATCCGGGCGTTCCTCCCGTCGTCGGCGACGCGGACGAAGATGTTGCCCGGCCAGAGGTCGAAGTGGACCAGTCGGGGTTCGGTGACCTCGTCGAGGGCGTGTCCGCCTTCGGCGACCAGTTCCCGTATGTCGGCGGGGGACACGCCGAGCGGGGACTGCCAGCGCTCGGCGTCGTCCAGGAGCGCCTCCACCATGGCGGTGAACGCAGTCCGCCAGTCGGCGGCGGACAGCGCGGACTCGGCGGCCGGGTAGCCGAACCGGCCGTCCTCCGGTGCCAGGGTGTGCAGCCGTGCGGTGATCGCGCCCAGTTCGCGGCGCAGTGCCGCGTGGACGGCGGGTGACAGGCTGTCGGTCGCCTTGTCCCACGGGGTGCCCACCAGGTGGGAGAGGACCAGGAACTCCTTGCCCGCGTGCAGCAGGGAGGGGGCCGGCACCGCGCCGTCCGGCAGGCCGGCGATACGCCGGTAGACCATGGCCTCCGTCCCGAGGATGCCCAGTTCGTAGCGCAGGACCTCGGCGTCGGCCGGCGGGGCGACCTTGACCACGGCGGGCCGGCCGTCGTCCAGCGCGACACGGTAGGCGGTGTTGAACCAGCCGTCGGCCAGTTCGGCCTCCACGCGGCACCCGACGCCCGCGGAGGCACGGAGCATGGTGTCGAGTTCGTCGGGGGTCACGCTGCGCTTGGTCTGGCTCTGCATGAGGCACGCTTTCGGACACGGGACATGGAAGCGCTCCCATGGTGCCGGTCGCCCACGGCTCCGTCCAGTGGCGTCGGCTCGTGCGCCGTGGTGGGGTGGGCGATCTTATTGGATTGCCGCCGACCGGCCGGGTCGGATAGGAAGCCTGCATGCTGAAAGGCGACAAGGTCGGGCTCAGGGCCCGGCACGAGGAAGACATCCCGGTCCTGCGGGCCGAGCTCTACGACGACGTGGTCAACTCCTCCCGGGCCGAAAGCGGGCCGTGGCGTCCGATCACGCCCGGCGCGAAGGATCCGCGGCTCGTGGTGGACGACAAGGAGCAGGGGCACGTCCCGTTCTCCGTGGTGGAGTTGGACCGCGGCACGCTGGTCGGGACCGCGACGCTGTGGGGCATAGACCAGCACAACCGGTCCGCGCACATCGGGTTGGGGCTGCTGCCGTCCTGCCGCGGCAAGGGCTACGGCAGCGACGTGGTCGCGGTGCTGTGCCACTACGGTTTCGTCGTGCGCGGCCTGCACCGGCTGCAGATCGAGACCCTCGCCGACAACGCCGCGATGCTGCGCGCCGCCGAGCGCAACGGCTTCGTACGCGAAGGCGTGCTGCGTTCCTCGGCCTGGGTGATGGGCGAGTTCCTGGACGAGGTGCTGCTCGGACTCCTTGGCCGGGACTGGAAGCCGGACTCGAAGAACTAGGGGGCGTCGCGGCGGTCACGGCGCAGGCGGGGGCGGCGCGGGCTGCGGGCACGGGCGTGCCGGGGTGGTCGAAGTGCCATCCGTTCCGGTGTTCCGGTGTTCCGGACAGGCGTTCTTGCGCGCAGGGGGCGCGTCATCAGCGAGGGGTGTACCGGCAGTACATCCCTCCCCCGGCCCGCGGGACGTACGGTCGAGGGGTGGACAACCGTGAAGAGGTCCGCGAGTTCCTCACCTCGCGGCGCGCCAACATCACCCCCGAGCAGGCCGGACTGCCCGCCGGCTCCCGGCGCCGCGTGCCCGGACTGCGCCGCAGCGAGGTCGCCGCCCTGGCCGACATGAGCGTCGAGTACTACGCCAAACTCGAACGCGGCAACCTCGCCGGCGTCTCCCCGGCCGTCCTGGAGGCCGTCGCCCGCGCCCTCCAGCTGGACGACGCCGAACGCGCCCACCTCCTCCACCTGGCGCAGGCCGCCGACGGCTCCGACGTCCTCACCCGCCCCCGGCGGCGCCGGTCCAAGGACCAGTGGAAGCCCCACCGCAGCCTTCAGTGGACCCTGGACGCCATCACCGCCGGACCCGCCTTCGTCCGCAACGGCCGCATGGATCTCCTCGCCGCCAACCAGCTCGCCCGCGCCTTCTACCACGACGTCTACGCCGGCCCCGCGAACCAGGCCAACCTTGCCCGCTTCAACTTCCTCGATCCCGCCTCCCGGCGCTTCTACCCCGACTGGGGCCTCTTCGCCGACATGGCCGTCGCCATCCTGCGCACCGAGGCGGGCCGCAACCCGTACGACAAGGACCTGCACGACCTCGTCGGGGAGCTGTCCACCCGCAGCGAGGAGTTCCGCACCCGCTGGGGCGCGCACAACGTCCGTCACCACGGCACCGGAACGAAGCGCTTCCATCATCCGGTCGTCGGCGACCTCACCCTGGCCTTCGAAGGGCTCGACATGGCCGCCGAACCGGGCCTCACCCTGACCATCTACACCGCCGAGCCCGGCTCGCCGTCCGAAGAGAGTCTGCGTCTGCTGGCGTCCTGGGCGGCCACCCATGAGGCCCCGGCGTCGGCGCCCTCGCGGCAGTCCACGAGGAGCTGACGCCCGTTGCGCCCCAGGTCATTAGGTAGACTGACCTACCTAATGACGGAAGGGGCCGCGATGACCAGGACCGATGCCGCCGTGCCAGAGCCCAGCGGGCGGCGGCGACCCGCACGCGAGCGGTTGCTCGCCGCCGCGTCCCGCCGCTTCTACGCCGACGGTGTCGCCGCCACGGGCATCGACACGATCACCGCCGAAGCGGCCGTGGCCAAGATGAGCCTCTACAACAACTTCTCCTCCAAGGCCGATCTGGTGATCGCCTACCTCGACGCGCGGCACGAGGAGTGGCTCGGCCTGTACCGGCGGCGGCTGGCCGCGGCAGAGGGCGCGCGCGGCGGCGTCCTCGCCGTCTTCGACGCGTACGCGGACCACGCGGCCTTCGCCTACGAGCACGGCTTCCGCGGGTGCGGTCTGCTCAACGCGGCCGCCGAACTGCCCGCGGGAGACGAGGGGCGCCTCGTCGTACGCCGGCACAAGGAGGAAGTCGAGTCCCTGCTCGCCGAGCACGTCGAGGCCCTCCTGCCGGATCAGCCCGAGCGGGCCCGCGCGGTGGCGGAGCATCTGGCGTTCCTGCTGGAGGGCGCCATGGCCCGCGCCGGTCTGGAGGGCGCCGGCACCCGGCTCGAGCACGCCCGGACGATCGCGGCCGACCTGCTGGACCGGCTGTGACGCGGCCCGCCGGACACCGGACCGGCTCGACGGGCGCGGGTTCGCTGTGCGTGCTGCTGGCGTCGGTGCTCTGGGGCACCACGGGCACCGCGGCGACCCTCGCCCCCGACGTGGGACCTCTCGCGATCGGCGCCGTCGCCATGGGATGCGGGGGGCTGCTGCAAGCGCTCGTCGCCGTCCCTCGCATCCGCCGGGAGGCACCCGCGCTCCGCACGCGGCGCGGAGTCGTCGTCCTCGGCGGGCTGGCTGTGGGCGCCTACCCCCTGGCGTTCTACAGTTCCATGCACCTGGCCGGAGTCGCCGCGGGAACGGTGGTGTCGATCGGCTCGGCCCCACTCGCCTCGGCCCTCGTCGAACGCGTCATGGACGGACGGCGCCTCACCCGCCGCTGGACGGCCGGCGCCGCCCTGGGCCTGATCGGCACCGTGCTGCTCTGCGCGGCCGAGTCCGCCGACGCCCACTCCGGCCCCGCCACCCGCTCGGCGGGGTCCATCGTGCTCGGCGTAGGGCTCGGCCTCGTCGCGGGCCTCACCTACGCCCTGTACTCATGGGCGGCGCACCGCCTGATCAGCCGTGGCGTGAGCTCCGCCGCGGCCATGGGCACGGTCTTCGGCCTCGGCGGCGCCCTGCTGATGCCCGTCCTGCTGGCCACCGGCGCCCCGCTCCTCGACACCTGGCCCAACACGGCCGTAGGCGCCTACATGGCCCTGGTGCCCATGTTCGCCGGCTACGTCCTCTTCGGCTGGGGCCTCGCGCACGTCCCGGCGAGCACCGCGACCACCCTCTCCCTGCTGGAACCCGCCGTCGCCGCCGTACTGGCCGTCCTGGTCGTCGGCGAACGCCTGCCCGCACTGGGATGGGCCGGCATCGCCTCGGTGGTCGGCTGCCTCGCCGTGCTCACCACATCGACCGCACCCGAGCCTCGAACCACCACCCCACCGCACACCGACGCCGACGCCGACGCCCACGCCCACGCCCACGCCATACCTCAGCCGGACCCCGCCCCGGCCCTGGACACCACCCGCTAGCGTGAACCGAACCTTTTCGCCGCACGATGCGGAACGGGCACGTCGCCCAGGACAGGAGAACACCGACTCATGCGTATCCGTCTGGCCCTCGCCGTCACCGCGGTCGCCGCGCTCGCCCTCACCGGCTGTTCCGATCAGCACAAGCCTGCCACCGGGAAGGTGATAGCGAAGGACACCGACCGCGAGTGCAAGTCCAAGGGGACCGGCAAGAAGAAGCGCCGCTCGTGCCACACCGAGTACGAACTGACGGTCCGTACCTCGAAGGGCGACGAGGTCGAGGTCGACGTGTCCAGTTCGGACTACAACGCGTGCTCCGAGGGCGCCTCCTATCCGAGGTGCGCGAAGCGGTGACTGCCGCTCCGAGGGGCGCGAGGCAGCGACCGCCCTGCGCGCGGCCAAGGTGCGCGCAGGGCACCCGAGTACCTACGGCTCTCTGCGGGCCGGGTGGGGTGGCTCGGCCGTCAGCCGGCCTTCCCCAGGTGACCCAGGGCCTCGCGGAAGTCATCGAGGGCGGGTCCGAACTCGGCGACGGCGGTGTGGAAGGTCGACCGGTCCGTCAGGGCGTCGGCCAGTACGGGGGCTCCGCCCGCAGGATCGTGCTGGTGCAGCCGGCGGGCCAGAGCGACCCCGTCGTCGAACAGGGAGCGCACCCGCTCCGGGAAGAGATGGGTGCGGTGCTCCCAGTAGACGGCGGAGCGGACGGTGAGTACCCGGTGGAGCCGGACCAGTTCGGCCAGGTGCCGGTCCGGATCCGCGGCGGCTCGCGGAGCGAGGTCGTTCACCCTTTCCCGCAGGGTGACGCGGCTCTCGAAGTGGCGCAGCCTGACATCGGGAGACCACTCCATGGGCGTCGCTCCCGAGGGCGGGCGCGGCTCTCCGGCCGCCGGTCGCTCGCTGTCGGCGCCGGAGCAGGACAGCAGAACCGCCCAGTAGGTCGCCTGATAACCGCTCCAGGACTTGCGCTCGCCGTCGGCGGCCAGCTCCGCCAGCAGGGCGAGCGCCTTCTGCCTCTCGGCGGCCGCCTGTTCGCCTCGGCCGTGGGTGTCGAGCATCCGCGCGTAGCCGATCAGGGAGTAGAGGTGGCAGGCCATCGGGGCGCGATCGTCCGCGGATTCGTCCGCCTGCATGCCGACGAGTGTCTCGAACGCGGCGAGTGCTTCTCCGGGACGGCCGGCGTCGTCGAGAGCGGCGATCCATTCCAGAAGTGACCAGGCGAGACTTCCGTTGCCGGGCCCGTCGGGCAGGATGGCCGCCACCCACTCGGTCAAGGCGTCGGCGGCCTCGGCGTACCGGCCCTCCTCGGAGAGGCCGGCAGCCCAGGTACGCAGTCCTCTGACCGCGGGGCTTGCGGAGAGTCCGGCCTGGGCACGGCCGATGGAGAGCATCTCGGCGCGCATGGCGAGTCCTTCGGCGCGTCGGCCCAGGGTGTAGAGCTCTCGCTGGCACGAGTCGAGCGCGTCGTACAGAAGGTCGGCGCGGGCGGGTTCGGCCGGATCGACGGCCCGCGCCGCGGCCACCGCCTCCTCGCGCAGCGCGAGACAGGCCGCATGCCGTCGGCCGGAGCCGGTGTCGTGACTCAGGCGGAGCAGGGCCTTGACCAGGCGGGGCAGGTAAGCGGCGGGACTGACCCGGGCGAGTACCCGGTAGGCGCCGACTTCCTCGTGTGCGGTGCGGCGTCCCGACGCGAGCAGTACGTTCCGCGCCCGCAGTATGTCGTCCTGGTCGACTTTCCCCGAGTGATTCATGGCGGAGATTCTGGGCGCCGCCCGGAGGGTCCAACAAGCCTGGTGAGGTGTGCCGTTCATCCTACGCAAACGGCCTCTGACCTGTCATGATGAGGGTGTCGTCACCCCGGGCGCGCCTGCCGCCCCACCGCCCGCCGGCAGCGCCCGGAGCGGAGGGGTTCACGAGTGCGGGCCTTCGGCCACCGCGACGACGAACA
>NZ_JBEXZD010000183.1:0-9069 GCF_040628575.1 Streptomyces sp. NPDC006393 | reverse complement strand
CGGGAGCTGGCCCGCGAGCTCGGGAGCATCGGGGCGCTCGGGATGTCGCTGAGCGGGTACGGGTGCGCCGGGGCCACCGCGGTGCAGTACGGGCTCGCCTGTCTGGAACTGGAGGCCGCCGACTCCGGCATCCGATCCCTGGTCTCCGTGCAGGGCTCCCTCGCCATGTACGCCATCCACCGCTTCGGCTCCGAGGAGCAGAAGCAGCAGTGGCTGCCGCGCATGGCCGCGGGTGAGGTCATCGGCTGCTTCGGCCTCACCGAGCCCGACCACGGCTCCGACCCCGCCTCCATGCGCACCCATGCCAAGCGCGACGGCGGTGACTGGGTGCTGGGCGGACGCAAGATGTGGATCACCAACGGGTCCGTGGCCGGGGTGGCCGTCGTCTGGGCACAGACCGAGGACGGCATCCGCGGCTTCGTCGTGCCGACGGACACTCCCGGCTTCTCCGCCCCCGAGATCAAGCACAAGTGGTCCCTGCGGGCCAGCGTCACCAGCGAACTCGTGCTCGACGACGTACGGCTGCCCGCCGACGCCGTGCTGCCCGAGGTCACCGGGCTGCGCGGACCGCTCAGCTGTCTGTCCCACGCCCGCTACGGAATCGTCTGGGGCGCCATGGGCGCGGCCCGCTCCTGCTTCGAGGCCGCCGTGGACTACGCGCGGTCGCGCGAACAGTTCGGCAGGCCCATCGGCGGGTTCCAGCTCACCCAGGCCAAGCTCGCCGACATGGCGGTCGAACTGCACAAGGGGATTCTGCTCGCCCATCATCTGGGGCGGCGCATGGACGCCGGCCGCCTGCGTCCCGAGCAGGTCAGCTTCGGCAAGCTCAACAACGTGCGGGAGGCGATCGAGATCTGCCGCACGGCGCGGACGATCCTCGGCGCCAACGGGATCTCCCTGGAGTACCCCGTGATGCGGCACGCGACCAACCTGGAGTCGGTGCTCACCTACGAGGGCACCGTCGAGATGCACCAGCTCGTGCTGGGCAAGGCGCTCACCGGTCTCGACGCCTTCCGGTGAGGCCGGGTGGGCCCCGGAGCCTTGGGTGAGGCCCGGGCGGGGCAGGGCCGGCGTGCGGCCCTGCCTCAGCTCTGGTTGAAGAAGCCGTCCGAACGGTGTGCCCCCGGGTCACCGCTGACGATCTCGGTGTCGGCGGGCGAGAGCAGGAACACCCGGGTGGACACGCGGTCGATGGAGCCGCGCAGGCCGAAGACCAGCCCGGCCGCGAAGTCGACCACGCGCTTGGCGTCGGCCGGCTCCATCGCCGTCAGGTTCATGATGACGGGCACGCCCTCCCGGAACAGCTCGCCGATCGCACGCGCGTCCCGGAAGCTGTCCGGGGTCACGGTGCCGATCCGGCGGCCCTTCTCCTCGGCCGTGTCCGTGGCCACCTTCACCCGGGGGTCGGTGACCCAGGCGTCCCCGGACTCGGTGCCCTCGGAGTAGTCGTCGTCGTAGTAACGCTCGTCTTCGTTGTCGTCGACGAGGCCGAGCCACGCACTCGCCTTGCGTACCGATCCCATGGACGCCTCCTCTCACAGCGGTCTTTCATGCTTTCCGCGTCCCTATGGTCATCCATGATGCGGACGGCGCGCCAAGTGGATAGACGCCGCGCGGGGGGTTTGTGACGGTACTGGTGCACAGCGGATCCGTCGAGAGCCTTGTGCCCCAAGGGCGATGACCCACACGGCTGCTGACTGGGAGTGAAATATGATTGTCCCCGGCACACGGGTGAGGGACAGTGCGTACGGGTGAACGAAACGGCGGGTACGATGCGGCGGCTCAGCGTCGTACACACCACGGGGGATCGTCGTGTTCGGAATCGTCAGGCCCTGCCGTCACCGGCTCGGTGACCGTCTCGCCGCCCAATGGATGGCCCACTTGTGCGGGCTGTGCCTGGCGCTGCGCGGCGACCACGGTCAGTTCGCCCGGGTCGTGACGAACTACGACGGCCTTCTCATATCCGTTCTGACGGAGGCTCAGGCCACACCGGCCGACAGGGGTGGCAAGGGCGGCAGGCGCGGGGTGGGGCGCCGTACGGCCGGACCATGCCCGTTGCGCGGCATGCGCACCGCGTCCGTCGCGCAGGGGGAGGGCGCACGGCTCGCGGCGGCCGTCTCCCTGGTGCTCGCCTCCGCCAAGGTGCGCGACCATGTCGCCGACGGCGACGGGCTGCTGGCCCGCCGGCCGGTGGCGCTCGCCGCCCGCAAGGTCGCCGACAGCTGGGGTCGCGCCGGCGCCCGCACCGGAGCCGACGTCGGCTTCGACACCGCCGTCCTGGTCGACGCGGTGGACCGGCAGGTCGGCATCGAGACGCTGGCCGGACCCGGCACCCCGGTCCTCACCGTCACCGAGCCGACCGAGACCGCGACCGCCGCCGCCTTCGCGCACACCGCGGTCCTCGCCGGCCGGCCGGGCAACGCCGAACCGCTCGCCGAGGTCGGGCGCCTCTTCGGCCGGCTCGCCCACCTTCTGGACGCCGTGGAGGACCGCGAGGCCGACGCCGCCCGCGGGGCCTGGAATCCGCTCACCGCGACCGGCACCTCTCTCACCGAGGCCCGCCGGCTCGCCGACGACGCGGTGCACGGCATCCGGCTCGCCCTGCGCGACGTGGAGTTCGGGGACGGCCGGCTCGCCCATCTGCTGCTCGCCCATGAACTCCCGCGCTCCGTGGACCGCGCCTTCGGAACCGCGGCGTGCGGGCACGCGCCCGGGGCCGCCGAGGCCGGCGCCGCGCGCGGCGCCTTCGGTCCGCCCCAGGGCCCGTACGCACCCCAGGACCCCCGGGCGCCCCACGATCCGCACACCCCGTACGGCCCGGGCCACCCCCACCCCGGCGGCGGCAACCCCTTCGGCGGAGAGCCCCCGCGGCCCGGCAAGCGAGGCCTCCTCGCCGGATGCGCGGCCGCCGTCGGGCTGTGCTGCACCTGCAAGGTGTGCTGCGCCGACGAGTTCGAGGGGCCGTGGTCGCGGCAGCGGCGTGAGGGCTGGTGCAGCAACTGCGACTGCGACTGCAGCGGGTGCGACGGCTGCGGCGACTGCTGTGACTGCTGCGGGAACTGCTGCAGTTGCGACGGCTGCGACTGTGGCTGCGACTGCTAGGGGACGAGACGGCGCCCAGAGGCGTCTCGGCCCCCGTCGCGCCGCGTCCGCGCACGGGCCCGTCCGGTGTCGTCCGGGTGGGGGATGCGGAAATACAAGAGCGGCGCTCTGTGCTCACCCCTCGGTTTGGCCGCCCGGCCACGCATGGAAGGGTTGATCACATGACGGACGCATCCGACCAGTGGAAGCAGTGGCACGTACGGCGCACCGAGACGGTGTCGGCGCCCTACGGCCCGCTCGCGCTGACCGGAACGCACTGGTTCGAGGACTATCCGGATGGTCGACTTCCGGACATCCCCGGGATCTGGACGCCCGACGGCGACGCGGTCGTGCTCTCCGCCGGCGGAGGGGACGGGCTGACCGTCGACGGGCGGCCCTTGGCCGGCGAGGTACGGCTCGGCGCCGACACCGGACCGGTCGCGGACGCCCGGGTCGCGCTGGGCGAGCGGCGGCTGGTCGTGCTGGTCCGTGAAGGCATATGGGGCATACGGGACTTCGACCCCGCCTCCGCCGCGCGCCGGGCGTTCCGCGGCATCGTGGCCGGCGAGCACGACCCGCGCTGGTCGGTGCCGGGCCGCTTCACCCCGTACGAGGAGAGCCGCACCGTGCGCGTGCCGAACGCGGACGGACGTGAGCGCGGCCTCGACCTCGCCGGGGAGCTGGCGTTCACTCTGGAGGGCCGGGAGCTGACGCTCCAGGTCGCGCGGGAGCCGGACGGCGGGCTGTGGGCGGTGTTCGCCGACGCCACCAGCGGGAGTGGCAGTTTCCGCTTCCGGTTCCTGCATCCCGGAGCGCCGGACGCCGAGGGGCGTACCACGGTCGACTTCAACCGGGCCGTGCTGCCGCCGTGCGCGTTCGCCGACCACTTCATCTGCCCGTTCCCGCCGCCCGGGAACACCCTGGACCTCGCGATACCCGTGGGGGAGCGCGCGCTGCACGACTGACCGGCCGTCATATCACCTCGATCGCACGCGATTCACTCGAATCGCACAGAGTCGCACGGCCGAAAGGCACCCTTGCGCCGACCGGTCGTTCGGCCGAATACTCCCCCTCAGCGCTTGTCAGGGTCACAACGTGTCCGGAATCCGGTGCCCCGTGCCCTGGCTGCGCCTCACCGGGCCCCGACCCCACGCGGGCCCCCGACTTCCTTTGTGGAGGAA
Organism: Streptomyces sp. NPDC006393; assembly: GCF_040628575.1. Classification (NCBI taxonomy): domain Bacteria; kingdom Bacillati; phylum Actinomycetota; class Actinomycetes; order Kitasatosporales; family Streptomycetaceae; genus Streptomyces; species Streptomyces sp. NPDC006393. The sequence continues at coordinate 4,807 of NZ_JBEXZD010000183.1, read as the reverse complement.
CGAAACGTGAGGATCAAGCGCACTGCCCCCCGTAGCGGTATCGCGAGACGGACCCGGCTGATCGCCATCGCCTCCGGGCTCGTGGCCGCCGCCGCGTTCGCGGTCCCCAGCGCGAACGCGTCCGACACCAACACCTTCAGCGCCTCCCAGCTCACCAGGGCGAGCGACTCGGTGCTCAAGGCAGACGTGCCGGGCACCGCCTGGGCGGTCGACAGCAAGTCGAACCGGGTGGTCGTCACCGTCGACAGCCGGGTCTCCCAGGCGCAGATCGACCAGATCAAACAGCAGGCGGGGACCAACTCCGGTGCCCTGACCATCAAGCGCACACCGGGCCGGTTCAACAAGCTGATCTCCGGCGGCGACGCCATCTATGCGAGTAGCTGGCGCTGCTCGCTGGGCTTCAACGTCCAGGACTCCAGCGGCAACTACTACTTCCTGACCGCCGGTCACTGCACCGACGGGGCGGGCACCTGGTGGTCGAACTCGTCGCACTCGACCACGCTCGGCACCACCGCCGGCTCCTCCTTCCCCGGCAACGACTACGGCATCGTGCGCTACACCAACAGCTCGGTGACCAAGTCCGGCACCGTGGGCAGCGTGGACATCAAGAGCGCGGCCACGCCGTCCGTCGGCACCACCGTCTACCGCCGCGGCTCCACCACCGGCATCCACAGCGGCCGTGTCACCGCCCTCAACGCGACGGTCAACTACGGTGGCGGCGACATCGTCTACGGCCTCATCCAGACCACCGTCTGCGCCGAACCCGGCGACTCCGGCGGTCCGCTGTACTCCAACAGCGGCGTCGCCTACGGTCTGACCTCCGGCGGCAGCGGCAACTGCAGCTCCGGCGGTACGACCTTCTTCCAGCCGGTCACCGAGGCGCTGAGCGCCTACGGGGTCCACGTCTACTGACGTCCCGACCCCCCGGGCCGTGCGCACGGCCCGGACCGCACCCGCAGCCGGCAGCAGGTGGAGCCCCCGTACGCGACAGGCGTACGGGGGCTTCCCGTTGTGCGGAGGGTGTGAACGACCGGTTTGGGCGAGGCTCGGCAGGGGCGAGATCAGGACAGGGTCGGACCGCACGGAAACGCCGGTTGGTTACTCACCCGTAACGTTTGCAGCGCGAACAAGGCGGTGTGACCTCGGACGGTCAAGCGACGAGGGGCGTACGCCGGTTGACGTATACGCGTCCAGAACTCGACCTTGTGTGCCCCCTGTGAGCCTCGGAATAGTAGGCGCCGTTCAACCGCCTTCCGGCCCGCGAGGTCCCCACAACCCCGCCGGCCGATCCCCCCACAGGAGGACGTCAGTTGAAGCACCGACGCATACCCAGGCGCCGAATCGCCGTGGCGGGTGCGGGCATCGCCGCACTCGTCGCCGCGGGACTCACCTTCCAGAGTGCGAACGCCAGCGAGCCCGCGAAGTCCCCCGAGGCTCGCACCCTGTCGGCCCCGGCGGCCGGAAGTCTCGCCTCGACGCTGCTGAAGGACCTCGGCGGCGACGCGGCCGGAACGTACTACGACGCGAAGTCGAGGAGCCTCGTGGTCAACGTGCTCGACGAGACCGCGGCCAGGACGGTCCAGCGGGCGGGGGCCAGGGCCAGAGTCGTCGAGAACACCCTCGCCGAACTGGACGCGGCCCGCACGACGCTGAAGAAGGACGCGACCGTCCCCGGCACCTCGTGGGCGACCGACCCGGTCACCAACAAGGTCGTGGTCACCGCCGACCGGACGGTCTCGGCGTCCGAGTGGGCCACGCTCTCCAAGGTCGTCGACGGCCTCGGCGGCAAGGCCGAACTCAAGCGCTCCAAGGGCGAGTTCAAGCCCTTCGTCGCGGGCGGTGACGCCATCACCGGCTCGGGCGGCCGCTGCTCGCTCGGGTTCAACGTGGTCAAGGGCGGGCAGCCGTACTTCCTCACCGCGGGCCACTGCACCGAGGCCATCTCCACCTGGTCGGACTCCAGTGGCACGGTGATCGGCAGCAACGAGCAGTCCAGCTTCCCGGGCAACGACTTCGGCCTGGTCAAGTACACCGCGAACGTCGACCACCCGAGCGCCGTCGACCTCTACGACGGCTCCACACAGACGATCACCAAGGCGGGCGAGGCCACCGTCGGCGAGAAGGTCACCCGCAGCGGCTCGACGACCCATGTGCACACCGGCACGGTCACCGGTCTGAACGCCACCGTGAACTACTCCGAGGGCACGGTCAGCGGCCTCATCCAGACCGATGTGTGCGCCGAGCCCGGTGACAGCGGCGGTTCGCTGTTCGACGGCGACACCGCGATCGGCCTCACCTCCGGCGGCAGCGGCGACTGCACCTCCGGCGGCGAGACCTTCTTCCAGCCGGTCACCGAGGCGCTGTCGGCCACCGGCACCCAGATCGGCTGATCGCTCCGACGGCTCCGGTACGGCTCCGGTACGGCTCCGGTACGGCTCCGGTACGGCCCCGCCCCCGCGCGCGAGGGGGCGGGGCCGTACCGCGTGGGGCCGCCGCACGACCGTGTGGGCGGCCGCCGCATGCGTTTGCGCAGGTGGGACACGCTCGAACGGATGTCGCACAGATGTTCGGGAATTGGTTTATGGTGGGGGTGAGAGTTGGGAACTGATGTTCGAGAGCCGCTGGGGGCTCACGAGTGCGGGAGGTGCGTGTGCCGGGCTTCACGCATCTGCACACCGTCTCCGGGTTCTCCGTGCGCTACGGCGCCTCGCACCCGGAACGGCTGGCCGAGCGTGCCGCCGAGCGGGGCATGGACGCCCTCGCCCTCACCGACCGGGACACCCTCGCGGGCACGGTCCGCTTCGCCAAGGCCTGCGCGGCGGCGGGCGTCCGACCGCTGTTCGGCGCGGAACTGGCGGTGGACGGCCCGCGACGGCAGGAAGAAGTCGTACGAGGCGAGCGGCGCCGCACCCCGGTGCGCGGCGGTGCCTTCATCGACGAGTCGACCCCCCGCGTCACCTTCCTCGCCCGGGACGGCGCCCGCGGCTGGGCCGACCTGTGCCGCCTGGTCACCGCCGCCCACACGGCTCCCGACACCCCCCTGCTGCCCTGGCCCGACAACCACGCCGACGGTCTGACCGTGCTGCTCGGCCCCGACTCCGACGTGGGCCGGGCGCTGGCCGCGGGCCGCCCCGACCGGGCCGCGAAGCTCCTCGCCCCCTGGCGCGAGGCCTACGGCGACGCGCTGCGCCTGGAGGCCGTCTGGCACGGCCGCAAGGGCACGGGACCCGGCTCGCTGCGGCTGGCCGCCCGCACCGTCGGCTTCGCCGCCGAGCAGCGGATCCGGCCCGTGCTGAGCAACGCCGTCCGCTACGCCGACCCCGGCCAGGGCCCGGTCGCCGACGTCCTGGACGCCGCCCGCCGCCTGGTCCCCATCGACCCCGCCAAGGAGCTGGACTCCGGCGAGGCCTGGCTGAAGGACCCGGCCGTCATGCTGCACGCGGCCGAGCGGATCGTCGAGGCCGCGGGCTTCAGGCGGGAGGCCGCCCACCGCCTGCTGGAGCAGACCCGGGCCACGGCCGCCGAGTGCCTGGTCGACCCGGAGGACGACCTTGGTCTGGGCACCGTCCACTTCCCCGAGCCGCACCTCGTCGGCGCCGCCCGCCGCACCGCCCAGCGCACGCTCGCCTCCCGGGCGGCGGCCGGCATGGTGCTGCGCGGCCACGCCGGCCGGCGCGAGTACTGGGAGCGGATGCACGACGAGCTGGACGTCATCGCGTACCACGGCTTCGCCTCCTACTTCCTCACCGTCGCCCAGGTCGTGGACGATGTGCGGAAGATGGGCATCCGGGTCGCCGCGCGCGGCTCCGGAGCGGGCTCCCTCGTCAACCACCTCCTCGGCATCGCCCACGCCGACCCGGTCGAGCACGGGCTGCTGATGGAGCGCTTCCTGTCCAGGCGGCGGTTCGTCCTGCCCGACATCGACATCGACGTGGAGTCCGCGCGCCGGCTCGAGGTCTACCGCGCGATCATCGACCGGTTCGGCACCGAGCGGGTCGCCACGGTCGCCATGCCGGAGACGTACCGCGTCCGCCACGCCGTCCGGGACGTGGGCGCCGCCCTGTCCATGGACCCCGCCGAGATCGACCGCATCGCCAAGTCCTTCCCGCACATCCGCGCCCGCGACGCCCGCGCGGCCTTGGAGGAACTGCCCGAGCTCAAGGCGCTCGCGGGGGAGAAGGAGCGGTACGGCAGGCTGTGGGAGCTGGTCGAGGCGCTGGACGCCCTGCCGCGCGGGGTCGCCATGCACCCCTGCGGCGTGCTGCTGTCCGACGCCTCCCTGCTCGCGCGCACGCCGGTGATGCCCACCAGCGGCGAGGGCTTTCCCATGTCCCAGTTCGACAAGGACGACGTGGAGGACCTCGGGCTGCTCAAGCTGGACGTGCTGGGCGTGCGGATGCAGTCGGCGATGGCCCACGCGGTCGCGGAGGTGGAGCGGACCGCGGGGGAGCGGATCGACCTGGACGCGGTACCGCCGGGCGACCCGGCGACGTACCGGCTCATCCGCTCCGCCGAGACCCTCGGCTGCTTCCAGATCGAGTCGCCGGGCCAGCGGGATCTGGTGGGCCGCCTCCAGCCGGCGACCTTCCACGACCTGGTCGTCGACATCTCCCTGTTCCGGCCCGGTCCGGTCGCCGCCGACATGGTGCGGCCGTTCATCGAGGCCCGGCACGGGCGGGCGCCGGTGCGCTACCCGCACCCGGACCTGGAGGAGCCGCTGAAGGAGACGTACGGGGTGGTCGTCTTCCACGAGCAGATCATCCACATCGTGCACATCATGACCGGCTGCGGGCGCGACGAGGCGGAC
>NZ_JBEXZD010000182.1:0-9144 GCF_040628575.1 Streptomyces sp. NPDC006393 | reverse complement strand
ATGTTCGTCAAGGTGTTCGGCGGCGCCTTCAGCGTCGGTGAGCACTACATCGACTACGCGACGCCGGGTCTGCTCGTGATGGCCGTCAGCTACGGGGGAGGCGGCGGCCGAGGTGCCGGACGGGGCCTCACATCGATGTCGCCGTCCTGGGCACCATGTGGGTCTCCCGGCACGGCGACCTCACCGACTGGGCCCTACCCGTCAGGATGCTCGCCGGGATCGGCGAAGCCCGGGCTTTGCCGGGACCGCGGGGCCGTGAACGGTCACGCACGTCCCGCGCCTCACACCCCCAAACCGCCCAGGGCCGGGACCGACTGTGTCGGTCCCGGCCCCGGGTTCTGTGCTCCGGTCAGGACGCGTCCTGCCGGCGCGCGTAGTCTGCCTGCGCCATGTACTCGCTGTCCTGCGTGTCTTCCTGAGGGAGCTCGATCCCGCACACCCGGCGGGCCAGGTCGGCGATCGGCCCGCTCGGGGACAGCTCGGCCCGCTTCATGGTGAGCGTCCGGATGGCCAGCAGCGGAGTGCCGTTGAAGTTCTCGAACACGGCGATCCGGTTGCCCCAGTCGGAGAGGAACAGGTCCCGGATCACCCGGCTGATCTTCATCCGGTCGTGCGGCCGCCCGACCGGGCCCGTCTGAAGCGCCCGCAGCCACGGCTTGAGCTCGGGACGCTGCCACTGTCCCTCGGTCGGGAAGATCAGCGACGCACGGCCCGCCAGGTCGATGATCTCGTTCACCATGGTGCCGACGTTCTCCAGGTAGAAGGCCCGGCCGAAGTCGAACATCAGGACGTTCGGCTTGTAGAGGCCGCCCGGAGTCGTGAAGCCCTCGTCCTCGGAGGCGACGACATGGGCCTTGAGGGTCTGGTGGAACTCGGCGAACTTCGCCAGCCGGGTCTGGACCGGCGGCAGCTGATACGTGCCGATGTGCTCCGTGATGAGCAGGGCGAGCCCCAGCATCAGCTCGGCCCGCACCATCTGCCGGACCAGCGCCTGGTAGTGCAGCCAGTCGAAGACACGCTGCGGGTACAGCGAGGCGTGTTTCGGGTTGCCGATGTGGAACACACGGTTCCAGGGAATGAGCACGTCCTCGAACAGCAGGACGGCGTCGAGTTCGTCTCCCTGCGACGCAAGGGGATGCTCCTGCTCCTCGCCGTCCCTGACGTTGCTCTCACGGCAGATGACGGTCACCCCCGGGGCGTTCGTGGGAACGGCCCCGAAGATCACCTGCTCCGACTGGATGCCCGGCCGGAAGAACACTCCGATGTGGATCCAGTCGCCGAAGGCCGCTCCGGTGCTGATGGCCTTCACGCCCCGTACGGTGATGCCCTCCTCCGACGTGGCGACGACGCGCAGGGCCGGTGACTCGGCCTGGGCCGATTCCCGGGACCGGTCCGTCTGCGGGTCGACGAACGCGGGCGTGGTGTTCAGGTCTCCGTCCCGGACGAGGTTCCAGAAGTCGGCGATGCCCTCGGTCAGGTCCCGGCCGTCCGTGCCGACGGACTGGCTGCTCCAGGGCTCGGGGTCGTCGACGTAGGTGATCAGGACGTAGTTGTTGACGTCCGGGGTGCGGGGCGTGGATCCGCCGCCGAGCTCCCGCAGCACCGTCTCGATGTAGCGGCGCTTGCGCCGCAGGTCGTCCTTGGACCGGTGCTGGAACCACATCATCGACCGGCGCCGGCCCTCGTCGTCCACGAAGGTCATGACGTCCGCCAGGTCGGGCCGGTGGTGCAGGTCGTAGAACTCCGCGATGCGCTGTGCGTACGCCCGCGTCTTCGGATGGGTGGCCACATTGTCGATGAGCTCGTCGCCCACCCACACCTTGCGGCCGTCGTTGAGGGCTGCCAGATAGTCCTTGCCGGTTCGCAGCACGTCAGGCTCCTCGGGGTCGTCGGGAAGGGAACGACCTGATGGTGGACGCTGACGGGGTGACCGGTGCGCCCCGTCGGCCAATCACCCGGGTGATACGCGGTGCTCACCACGCCTCGCCCCGTGCTCGGCCGCTACAGGATCCCTCGTTCACGGGCCCGTGCCACGGCGCCGGGACGGCTGTGCGCGTCCAGCTTGCGGAAGACCGCCCTGACCTGGGTCTTCACGGTGTTGTGGGAGAGGTACAGCTCCGCGGCGATCTCACGCAGGGTCAGCGGACCGCACAACGCTCGCAGGACACGGCGTTCGGCGGCCGACAGTTCCTGGTCCCGGGGCTCCTCCCGCACCGTGACCACGGCGTCCGCCGCGTCCGACGGAGCCGGCAGCAGGGCGCTGAGAACCCCCGGGGACTCGCACCCCGTGGCGGTGACCACGGCACTGCGCAGCGCCGTTCGCGCCGCATCGCGGTCCCCGCGCCGGTCTTCCAGTCGCGACCGAAGCAGGTGACACAGGGCGCGGGCGTGCGGTTCGCCGCCCGGGCGCGCTGTGCCGGCAAGGGCCCGTTCGGCATGGGTCAGCGAGCGGTCCGCCTCGTCCAGGGCATGGGCGCTGAATGACGCACCCCCGCGGCTGACATGAGCCAACGCGGTCACGAAGTGGCCGCTCAGACCCGTCGCCTCGGCCGTCTCGAGGGCCTGGGCACCGAGGGTTCGGGCGTGTCCCAGCCGTCCGGAGAGTCCGGCGCAGGCGGCCTGGGCCGCGAGCGCCCGCACCAATACCAGCGCATGGCCCGACGCCCGTGCGCCGCGAGCCGCTTCACCGAGCCAGCTCTGCGACTGCTCGTAGTCCCCGTGCCACATCAGGGCAAGACCACGGGTGACGCATCCCAGCGCCCGCCAGCTCGTCAGAGGACCGGGTCCGCGCAACTGGGCAGCGGCGGACTCGGTGAGCCGGGCGGCCGTGAGGATCTCCCCTCGCGAGCAGGAGACCGCCGACCGCACGATGGCCGTCGTGTCCATTCCCTCGGACGCCCCGCCGAAGGTGACGGTCCCGGGACGGCGCGCGTCGGCCAGATCGAGCCACCAGCGGGCCGACTCCACGTCTCCCCCGGCGAGCGCGGTCATGGCGCCGACGACGCACAGCCTGGGATCCGCCGCGACCAGCTCCTTGGGCAGTTGCTCCAGCCAGGGCCCCACATCCGCGTGGCGCCCGGCGGCCACCGCGCCTTCCCACGCCCGCAGAACCGCCGAGGCCGCGGTCGTGAGGTCCGCGCCGAGAACCGCGTGCCGGACCGCGTGCGACGTCTGCCCGTGCTGCTCGAACCAACGTGCGGCAGCCTGGTGCAGGTGCACCGGTCCACTCGGCCGTTCGGCATCCACGGTCCCGGCCAGGACGGAGCGCAGGGCGGGGTGCAGCCGATGGGTCTCGCGTCCGGGCCCGAGGGGTACCAGGAACTGGACCGCCTGAGCGAGCTCCCGCAGCAGGGCGCCGGCCCGGGCCTGACCGGTCACTGCCCGGCACGGTCCGGGAGCCAGTTCGTCGAGCACACTGACATCCGCGAGGAAGTCCCGCTGCCGCGGGGTCAGGCGGTCGAGTACCTCGGCCCGGAGATAGTCCGAGATGGCCCCTTCCACACGGGCGAAGTCCTCCGGCTCCCCGGGAACCCTGCCCGGCCGGGCCATCATGTGCGCCGCCAGACCCAGACCTGCCGCCCAGCCCTCGGTGACGGCGTAGAGTTCCGCGAGCCGTCCGTCCGGCAGGGCTGAACCGCTGCTGCCCGCTCCCCCGCCCCCGAAGAATTCCTTCGCCTCTTCCGGTGTGAAACGCAGATCGTCGGGACCGAATTCGGCGACGCCGCCCCGGGCGCGCAGCGCCGGGATCGGGCCGCCCGCCACTCGCCGGGTCGCGATCACGACACGGAATCCCGGAGGAATCCAGGTGACGAAGTCGGCCAGGGTCCGCAGCGCCTCCCCGTCCGTGAGGAGCTCGAGGCCGTCGAGGATCAAGGTGGAAACCCCGTCGGCGACATCCCAGGGAAGGCCGCGGGCCGGGGCGCCGGGCCCGGCGAGTTCCACTCCGGAAGGGGCCAGGGGAGGGGCTCCGGCAGGGACCGTGGACGGCCCGGGGAGGGTGGGGCGCGTCTCGCGCAGCGCCCGTGCGACGCCCGCCCACAGACGCTCCGGCGCATTGTCCCGGACGTCGAGGTTGAGCCATGCGCACTCGCCCCGGGCCCGAGCCTCCTGCGACCACTCCGCCAGCAGCGACGTCTTGCCCGACCCGGCCGGTGCCGAGACGACCACGATCGGTGCGGAGGTGGCGTCCAGCCTCCGCAGGAGGCGGGGTCGTGAGATCCACAGGCTGGGCTGCGGCTGCGGGCGGAATGTGAATTCAGGCACGAGGGACGTCATGATCCTGCCCCGCTCCGGGATTGCAGTGGTCCGTCATTTCCGGTGCCGGCCGCTCTCACACGCCCGTGAATTCTTGTCGGCCCCCTGGCGATGAATTCTTGTCGGCCTTCCCTGTCGGTGAATTCTTGTCGGCCCTCCCTGTCGGGTCAACGGCCGCACCGAGCGATTGCTCGCTGTTCTCGATTCCTGGACCTTTCACGCCACGGTTGTGACGCGTTCGAGCGATGCCTTCGGGGCCGTCCGGACCGTCCCTGCGGTGACACCCTCCCCGGGCCGGCACGGGCATCACTCGTCCATGCGATGTCCCGGTCGGCCGAGTCACCATCGTGCGCCGGGCGGGTGCCATGAGGTCCGCGGTGTGGTCGGGGGCGTCCGCGACCCACGGGTCCTGAGGCCCGGCGGACGCCTGCGGCCGGGGGTCCGAGCCGCGCCGCCGCAGGCGTCCATGGGGTGCAGGCCTAACCGCACGTCAGCGTCGGCATCCCCCAGTCGCCGTGGTCGTTGCCGTTGCCGTCTCCGGCGTCGCCGACCTTCAGATCGACGACCTGTGCCCCGCTGACGTCGACGTCGATCGGCACCGCGGCCTGCCTGCCCCGGATCGTCGGCGTGGTGATCAGGGTCTTGCCGTCGGCGATCACGGAGAAGGTCACCGTCCCCGCGCCGCCGGTCTCGTCGTCGACGCCGACCTCCGCCGTCAGCCGCGAGCACTTTCCGGCGAGGTAGAGCTCGACGTCGCTGACCGAGTTGGTGCCCAGGCCCTTGGCGAAGCCGGCCCCGGCGATGCTGATCGGGCGGCCGTCCCCGGCCGCCTGCTCGCCGACGCTGCTGTCACGCTCCACCGGGCCCCACCCGTTGGTGGACGACAGGAACGGCAGGTCGCTCACGGCGCTCTGCCCGGTCGGCGGGGCGGGCGGAATGCCGCTGACGACGCGCTCGTCGCTCCCGGCGGCCGGCCGTCCCTTCTGCCGGAAGTGCACCGTGGCGGTGAGGGCCGAGGCGGAGGGCAGCTTCCCGGCCGGTGGCCGCACCTTCCAGCCGAAGGTGGCCGACTCGCCGGGGAGCAGGTGGTCCACCGACGCGGGGCTGGTGGCGCTCGCGCTCCAGCCCTCGGGCAGGGAGAGCGAGGCCGTGAGCCGGGAGGCGGACGGCCCGTCCTCGGGCAACCGCACCGTCGCCTCGGCCGTGAAGGCCTGTCCCGGCTCGGCGGTGTTCGGCGTGTCCAGGGTGACGTCCGCTCCGGGCCGCTTCGGCATCTCGTACGTCCGGTGGTCGTAGCGGGGGCTGTGGTTCTGGGCGACCCGCAGGGAGGAGGCGTAGGTGCCGTAGTCGGTGAGCGACACCTTGCCGAGCCCGCCGGTGCTGCCGTCCAGGTTCCACACGGCGATGGCGATGCTGTTCCGGCCGTTCGGATCCAGGATGCCGTCGGGCACGGGGAACGTGTGCTGCGGACCGAGGTAGTTGACGTAGTTGCCGACCTGCCAGCCGTTCACGAAGATCGTGGCGCGGTACTTGCGCGCGGGGTCGTCGGTGAACGTCAGGCCGAGGGAGGTGTCCTGGCCCCGGGGCAGGTCCAGGTCGACGTCGGTGCGGTACCACGAGACGCCGGCGCGGGTGTCGGCCGTCGGCAGGGACACCCGGCTCCAGTTTCCGTCCGGGTAGCCCGGCAGGGACCAGCCGGCCCGTTCGCCGTACAGGCCGCCCGTCGAGAGCGGGCCGCGCACCGGGTCCTGCGGGTCTTCGCCGCCCCGCACGCCCTGAAGCCGCCAGGTGACCGGGGTCAGCGGCGCCCCGACGAGGGAGGCGCTCGTCAGGCCGCGCGCGGTCTTGTTGCCGTTGGTCGAGTTGTAGTCCTCTTCGTGCCCCATGTTCACGGTCAGTACGGACAGGATGTTGTCGCCCTTCGCCTTCACCGATCCGGCCGGGAAGGTGAGGTCGGCGCTGCCGGTCGTGGAGCTGCCCAGGAAGGTGCCATTGAGCCAGGCGGAGAACGCCTGCGCCTTGCCGCCGGAGTCCGAGACGAGGTGAATGCCGGTCTCCTTGCCGGTGACGCGGAAGCGGCCGCGGTACCAGGTGTTGCCGGTGTGGAACCCGTAGTCGTCCGCGTAGAGCACCGGCAGGGAGTTGACGCCGGAGACGCTGTTGGTGGTCGTCTTGTCGGCCACCTGCCAGCCGGAGTCGTCGAAACCGGGGGACGCTTCGGGGGACTCCTCGGCGTGCTTCCAGTTCGTCAGCTCGGGCAGGTGGACGGGGGCCGCGACCGGGATCGTCCCGGTGAGGCTGCCGGTGTCGGTGACCCGGGTGCTCAGCGCCCTGCCGTTCCAGGTGACATGGCCGGCGGACGTGAACACCTCGATGTTCTTGTCATCGGCGTTGTCTCCGGTGAGTGCCACGGTGTGGCCGCCGTCGAGGCTGGTGGCCGTCCGCAGCAGGTGGGTGCCGCGCACGAGCACCGGGCCGCTCGCCGTGTCCTGGCGCCAGAAGGTCTCCGCGGTCGCCTTGTCGCCGACGAGCAGCAGCATGGGGCGCTTTCCGCCGCCGCTGATGCCGATGCGGATCAGGCCCTTGTGCGTGTAGTTCAGCCGCAGGTCGCCGGTGGCCGCGTCCCAGGTGGTCGTGACCGTGCCGCCGGTGGCGGTCACGGTGGGCTCGGAGGGGTAGCGCAGGACGGTCTCGCCGTCGGTCGCCGGGTCGCCGTAGAGGAGGGCGACCTCTCGGCTCCCGATGGTCGCGTGGGTCATGATCTCCGATGTCGAGTACTGCAACTGCGCGTCGCCGAGCCGGTAGTTGGCCACGATCACGTGCGAGTCGCGCCCGTCGAGGGTGATCGCGGTGTCCGGCTGCTGTGGGACGACCGGGTAGGTCGGCGTCGCGGTGGCGGCCGTCGGGACGTCGATGGCGTCGATGGACACGTAGTCGTCCGTGGACCCGGAGCTGTGGCTGCCGGCGACGACGATCTTCAGCGTGTGTTCTCCGGGTGTCAGGCCGGTCTTCTGAAAGATCACCGCCTGGTTCTCACCGCCGGAGTCGTCGACCGTGGCCGCCTTGGTGCCGTCCAGGTAGACGTCGGCGTAGCCGTGGTTGCCGGTCTTCGAGCCGATCCAGCGGATCGCGGTGCCGTCGAAGGGCACGGTGACCGAGTCACCGGCCTTGTTGGAGAACGACTCGGTGTGCTTGTAGTCGCCGCCGGTGTAGCTCTGGTCGGCCACGTGCGACCACGAACCGGTGTACCGCAGCGCGGCCTCGGGGTCGTCCCACGTGTAGGTGGTGTCCGTGGACGGCTGGGCGTTGAAGTCCAGGGCGATGTGGGTCCTGTCGACCGCCGTGGACGTGGAGTTGCCATGCCGCAGGACGTGGAACTGCGTCCCGGTGTCCGGGTTCATCCGGGCGGTGTCGACGACGGCCGGGTCGTCCGGCGGCGCGGCCTTGATCGCGTCGGTCTTGGTGAGCGGGGCGACCGACTGCGTGAAGTAGCCGATGAGCTTGTCCTCGTAGTACTTCGGGTCCAGTTGGCGGTTCTCGCGGATCGCGGCGCCGTAGTCGTAGGACGTGTAGTTCTCCGGCATGCCCAGCCAGCCCCAGTTCGTGCCGCCGTAGGTCATGTAGAAGTTCTGCGCGGTCGCGCCGACGGCTATGTTCTGCTTGTAGAACACGTTGGCGAACCGGTCGTTGATCAGCTGGGCGCACTTGTCGTAGCCCGGCCCGCCCCAGGGGTCGAAGGCGCCGCCCTGGAACTCCGGCGAGTACAGCGGCTTGCCCGCCGGGTGGTCGTAGGAGATGTCGGGAACGCCGTTCCACTTGGCGGGGTCGGAGCAGTTGAAGCCCTGCGGGTAGGAGTCCGGGCCGTCGACGTCCAGGGCGCCCGTGCCGGAGTTGAAGGTGCCGTTGTTGTTGCCGGTCAGCGGCACCGTGATGTCGTCGGCACGGGCCTTGTCCTCCAGGTGCTTCATGTAGGAGCGGCCCGCGTCCGAGCCGTTGTAGTACTCGTTCTCGACCTGGTAGGCGATGACCGATCCGGTGCCGTTGGTCAGCTGGTGGCGGGCGATGATCCGGTCGATCCGGGTCAGCCACTCGTCCGCGTACTTCAAGAACCGCGGGTCGTCGCTGCGGTTGTTGCCGGCCTTGGTGGTCAGCCATCCGGGCAGGCCGCCGCTGTCGACCTCCGCGTTGATGTACGGCGCCGGGCGCGCGATGACGTAGAGCCCGGCCTCCTCGGCCATGTCGAGGAGCCTGTCGACGTCACGTACCCCGCTGAAGTCGTACACACCCGGCTTCGGTGAGTGGTAACCCCAGTCGAAGTACAGGGACGTGGTGTTGAAGCCGGCGGCCTTCATCTTCTGGAAGATGTCGCGCCACAGGTCGGGGCTCGGGAGCCGGAAGTAGTGGAACTCCCCCGACCACAGGTAGGTGCGCTCGCCGTCCACGAGGAACGAGTAGCCGTCGAAGGTCACCGTGTGCGCCCGGGAGCCGGCGGCGGACGCGGCGGCGGACGCCTGCCCTCGGGAGTCCTCCCCCGCCACCGCGGGCGCGATCAGGCCCGTGGACAGGGCGATGGTCGCGGCCGTCGCGAGGATCCCCCTCCACCACCGGCGGCGGCCGGGTCTCGCATCCCCTGGTTCGACCCGTGTTCTGTGCACTGCGGCCTCCATACCGTCCGACCAATCAACTTCAAACAGACTCAGTCAAAGTCGAACAGTAAGGCGGCGCGAGGCGGCGCACAATGGGGCGAGCCGAACGCGGATCCGGCCAAGCCGCCGAGGCAGCCGGGGGCGAGCAACTTAGACGTCATCTCATTTGGTGAGTCTGCGGTAGCAGATGAGGGTGCAGGCGATGCCGGTGAAGGCAAGGAAGTGCTCGGCTTTGCGCTCGTAG
>NZ_JBEXZD010000181.1:0-9252 GCF_040628575.1 Streptomyces sp. NPDC006393 | reverse complement strand
TAGCTGCGGGCAGTCGTGCCGCTGGGGCGGCACGGGTGGGCGCAGCGGCACCCGCCAAGCGGCAGGGAGCTGACTCACCCCCACAGCCCCAGCTCCCGTCAGGTATTGAAGTGCGTTCGCACCCTTTCCTGCGCCTCCGGTGGTGCTCCCACGTGGTCCAGGCCCAGGAGGGCCGCGCCCAGGACCGGGCGGGCGGTGACCACTTGGGGGGTGGCCTTCGGGGCACGGGTGGTCAGGCGCGCGCGGATGCCGTCCTCCAGCTGGGGGTGGCGGGCGGCCAGGACGCTGCCGCCCAGGAGGACCGGTGTCTCCTCGGTGAGGAGGTCCAGGCGGGCCAGGGCGACCGTCGCCATGGTGACGACCTCTTCGGCCAGGCGCTCGACGATCGCGTGGGCGATCGGGTCGCCCTGCGCCGCCGTGGCGAACAGGACGGGGGTCAGTTCGTGCCGGCGGTGCTCGTCGACGGTCTTCCGGTGGAGGGCCTCGATGAGGGCGTACATGGACGCGAGGTCGAAGTGGGCCGGGAGGGTGCGGGCCAGGGCGGTGGGCTCGCCGCGGCCGTCCTCGGCGCGGGCGGCGTACCACAGGGCCTCCTCCGCCAGGCCCCAGCCGCCGCCCCAGTCGCCAGAGATGCGGCCGACCGCCGGGAAGCGGGCGGTGCGGCCGTCCGGGCGCATGCCGACGCAGTTGATGCCGGCGCCGCACACCACGGCGACGCCGCGGGGTTCGGCGATGCCGGCCCGCAGGATCGCGAACGTGTCGTTGCGGACCTCGACCGTCGCGCCCCACGCGCGCGCGTGCAGGGCCGCCGCCAGTTCCTCCTCCTCGACCGGCAGGTCCGCGTTGGCCAGACAGGCCGAGACATGGGAGGCGGAGGTGACGCCGGCTGCCGCGCAGGCCTCCTCCACCGCCTGTGCGAGGCCGGCCACCGCCGCTTCGACGCCCACGGCCGGGGGTCTGAAGCCGCCGCCGCGGGCCGTGGCGAGGACGGTTCCGTCGGCCGCCACGACCGCGACATCGGTCTTGCTGTTGCCCGCGTCGATGGCGAGGACGCTTGCGGTCAGGCCCACGCGAGGTGCTCCCGGTTGTGTGCGATCAGCTGGTCGGTGAGGGCCTCGGCGTACGCGTACTGGCCGACGAGGGGGTGCGAGAGCAGGGCGCGGAAGACGCGCTCGCGGCCGCCCCGCAGGGCCGCCTCGAGTGCCAGGTCCTCGTAGGTGGTGACGGCCGCCACGAGGCCCGCGTAGAGGGGGTCCAGCGGGGCGACGGGCAGGGGGCTCGCGCCCTTGGGGCCCACCGCCGCCTGGACCTCGATCACCGCGTCGTCCGGGAGGAAGGGCAGGGTGCCCTTGTTGTGGGTGTTGACCACCTGGTACGGGTTGCCTCCTCCGCCGAGGAGGGCCGCCGCCAGGTCGACGGCCGCCTCCGAGTAGTACGCGCCGCCGCGCTTGGCGAGCAGCGCCGGCTTCTCGTGGAGGGACGGGTCGCCGTACATCTCGAGCAGTTGCTTCTCCATGGCGGCCACTTCGGCGGCCCGGGAGGGCTTGGTGCGCAGTTCCTCCACGACCTCGTCGTGGGCGTAGTAGTAGCGCAGGTAGTAGGAGGGGACGACGCCGAGGCGGTCCAGGAGCGGGCGGGGCAGGTGGAGGTCGCCGGCGATCGTGTCACCGTGTGCGGCCAGGAGGCCGGGCAGGACGTCCCCGCCCTCCGGGCCGCCTAGCCGTACGCCGGTCTCCCAGGTGAGGTGGTTCAGGCCGACGTGGTCCAGGTGGATGTCGGCGGGCGCGACGTCGAGCATCGCCGCGAACTTCCGCTGGAAGCCGATCGCCACGTTGCACAGGCCGACCGCGCGGTGTCCGGCCTGGAGCAGGGCGCGGGTGACGATGCCGACCGGGTTGGTGAAGTCGATGATCCAGGCGTTCGGGTTGGCGCGGCGGACGCGGTCGGCGATGTCCAGGACGACCGGGACCGTGCGCAGGGCCTTGGCCAGGCCGCCGGCGCCGGTCGTCTCCTGGCCGACGCAGCCGCACTCCAGGGGCCAGGTCTCGTCCTGAAGGCGGGCCGCCTGGCCGCCGACGCGGAGCTGGAGCAGGACGGCGTCGGCGCCGTCGACGGCCGCCTCCAGGTCGGAGGTGGTGACGATACGGCCGGGGTGGCCCTGGTGGGCGAAGATGCGCCGGGCCAGGCCGCCGACCAGCTCCAGGCGGTCCGCCGCCGGGTCGACGAGGACCAGTTCCTCGACGGGGAGGGTGTCCCTGAGCCGGGCGAAGCCGTCGATGAGTTCGGGGGTGTAGGTCGAACCGCCGCCGACCACGGTGAGTTTCATCTGTGTCCCTTGACTCTCTATCCCTTGACTCCGGTGAGCGTGACACCCTCGACGAACGCCTTCTGGGCGAAGAAGAACACGAGGATCACGGGGGCCATGACCAGCACGGTGGCGGCCATGGTGAGGTTCCAGTCGGTGTGGTGGGCGCCCTTGAACGACTCCAGGCCGTAGGAGAGGGTCCAGGCGCCCGGGTTCTCCGAGGCGTAGATCTGCGGGCCGAAGTAGTCGTTCCAGGCGTAGAAGAACTGGAAGAGGGCGACGGCCGCGATGCCCGGTTTCGCCATGGGCAGCACGACCCTGACGAGGGTGCGCAGCTCGCCGCAGCCGTCCACCTTGGCCGCGTCCAGGTACTCGTTCGGGATCGTCGTCAGGAACTGCCGCAGCAGGAAGATGGAGAACGCGTCGCCGAACGCCATCGGGATGATCAGCGGCCACAGCGTGCCGGACAGGTCCAGCTGCTTGGCCCAGAACAGGTACATGGGGATGATGATCACCTGCGGGGGCAGCATCATCATCGAGATCACCAGCATGAGTGACAGATTGCGGCCCCGGAAGCGGAACTTGGCGAGGGCGTACGCCACGGGGATCGAGGACGCGACCGTCAGGACCGTGCCGGCTCCGGCGTACAGGAGGGTGTTCCGCCACCAGGTGAGGAAGCCCGGGGTGTTGAACACGCTCTTGTAGTTGCCCCATTCCCAGGTGTGCGGGATCAGGTCGCGGCTGAGTGCCTGGCTGTCGCTCATCAGCGAGGTGAGCAGCACGAAGACGAAGGGGAGGGTGAAGAAGAGCGCGGCCGCCACGCCGAGGGCGTGGACGGCGATCCATTCCAGGGCGGCTCTGCGGCGGGCCGTGCGTTCGGCCGGGGAGACGGGGGACTTCAGCGCGACCGGCTTGTCCAGTACCTGCGTCATCGTCAGTCACCTGCCTGGATCAGACCGCCCCGGCGCCGCATCAGGAACGCGGTGAACACCATCGACAGGGCGAAGAGGACGAGGGCCACCACGCAGGCCGAGCCGTAGTCGAAGCGCTGGAAGCCGAGGTTGTACACGAGCTGGGGGAGGGTGAGCGTGGACTTGTCCGGGTAGCCCGGCTCGAACTGCGTGCCCGCGCCCTGGATCACGCCCGAGGCGACCTTTCCGGCGATCAGGGGCTGTGTGTAGTACTGCATCGTCTGGATCACCCCGGTGACCACCGCGAACATCACGATCGGGGAGATGTTGGGCAGGGTCACGTAGCGGAAGCGCTGCCAGGGGGAGGCGCCGTCGAGTTCGGCGGCCTCGTACTGCTCGGTGGGCACGTCGAGCAGCGCGGCCATGAAGATGACCATCAGGTCGCCGACGCCCCACAGGGCGAGCAGGGTCAGGGCCGGCTTGGACCAGGTGGGGTCGTTGAACCAGCCGGGGGCCGGGATGCCGGTCTTCTCCAGCAGGGAGTTGACCGGTCCCGTGCCCGGGTTGAGGAGGAAGGCGAACGCCATGGTCGCGGCGACCGGCGGGGCGAGGTAGGGCAGGTAGAAGAGGGTGCGGAAGACGCCCGTACCCGTCTTGATCTTCGTGATGAGCAGGCCGACGCCGAGCCCGAAGACGACCCGCAGGGTGACCATGACCAGGACCAGCCAGAGGGTGTTGCGCAGGGCCGGCCAGAACAGCGGGTAGTTCTGGAAGACGTACGTCCAGTTCCTGGTGCCGCTCCACGTCGGCGGCCTGAAGCCGTCGTAGTGCATGAACGAGAAGTAGACCGTCGAGATCAGCGGGTACGCGAAGAAGACCGCGAATCCGATCAGCCACGGTGACATGAAGGCGACGGTGCGAAGCGCCGACCGGCGGCGCTTCGACGCCAGGGTGACCGTACTCATCGGCTACTTCGCCTGCGCGATGTCGGTGTCGATCTGCGCGGCCGCCTTCTTCAGCCCGGCCTTCAGGTCGGTGGCCTTGCCGCTCTCGTAGTCGTAGCCGAACTGCTGGATCGTCACCAGGTACTGGCCGCCGTTGATGGAGGCGGGCGTGGTGGTGGAGTTCGGGTCGGCCGCGATGTCCAGGAAGGTCTTGAAGCGCTGGTCGTACTTCAGCTTCGGGGACTTCAGGGCGGCCAGGGTGGACGGCACGTTGTGGATGTCGTTGGCGAAGCCGACGACCGCGTCGGTGTCCGTGGTGATGTACTTGACGAACTCCCAGGCCGCGTTCTGCTTGTGGCTGGTGGCGGCGATGCCCGCGATGGTGCCGGTGATGTAGCCCTTGCCGTACTGGCTCACCTGGTCGTCGGGGACGGGCAGCGGGGCCACACCGATCTCGAACTTCGGCTTGGCGTCCACCGCCATGCCCAGCCGCCACTCGCCGTCGAGCTGCATGGCGACCTGACCGGTGTGGAAGGGGTGCTTGGGGCCCCACTCGTCGCCGAGCGTGGCGCGGTACTTCTCCAGCCGCTGGAATCCGCCGAGTTCGTCGACCAGCTTCTTCTGGAGGGTGAAGCCCTTTTCGAAGGCGGGGTCCTTGGCGAGGTTCGACTTCCCGCTCGCGTCGAAGTACGTCGGGGAGAACTGCGCGAAGTAGTGCTCGGTCGTGGACTCCCAGCCGTGGTAGTCCGGCATGAACCCGAGCTGTTTGTAGCCGTTCCCGTCGGGGATCGTGAGCTTCTTGGCGTCCGCCTCGAACTCCGACCAGGTCTTCGGCGGGGTCTTGATGCCGGCCTTCGCGAACGCGGTCTTGTTGTAGTAGAGGCCGTACGCGTCTCCCAGCAGCGGCACCGTGCAGCGGTTGCCGTCGAACTGCGTGTACTCGTTCATCGCCTTCGGGAACGTCTTCTCCGGGTCGATCCCCGACTTCTTGAAGAAGGGGTTGAGGTCGACCAGCGCGCCCGAGGAGCAGAACTTGCCCACGTTGTTGGTGGTGAAGGAGGAGATCACGTCCGGCGCCTTGTCGCCGCCGGTGCGCAGCGCCTGGTTGATCTTGTCGTCGGTCATGTTGCCGACGACGTTGACGTGGATGTTGGGGTGCGCCTTCTCGAAGCCGGCGATCAGGGACTTGACGGCCTTCACCTCGTTCGGCGCGCTCCAGGCGTGCCAGAAGTTGATCGTGGTGTCCTTCGAGGCGTCGTCGTTCGCGCCGCTGTCCGACTGGCCGGTGCAGGCGGTGGCGAGGAGGGCCAGGGAGGCGGTGAGGACGAAGGCCGCTTTTCGGGCGGCCGCGGGTGCGGGTGCGGGCATGGCGGGGTCTCCCAGGGACGGGGATGGGTGAGAGGTGGAGAGAGGAGAGGGGAGAGGGGAGAGGGGGGTGGGCTCAGCCGGAGGTGTCGAAGACCTCGTCGCGGGTGGTGGCCAGCGCGCTCTCCAGCGCGCCGCGCAGTACCGGGTGCTCGCGGACGTCGCCGACCACCAGGTGCGGCCGGGAGGCGGCCAGTTCCTCCAGCTCGGCCTGGACGAGGGCGCGCAGCACCTCGCCGCCGGCGGTCAGCGAGGCGCCGCTGAGCACGACGAGTTCCGGGTCGAGAACGGAGACGAGGGAGGCCAGACCGGTGGCGAGCCGGGTCGCGTACGTCGTCAGGAGGGTGCGGTGGGGACCGGTGGCGTGGTCGGCGGCGCGGGCGACGAGCGCGGCGGCGGCCTCGGCGTACGGCCCGCCGGGCACGTCCTCGATGCCGAGCTCCCGGGCCAGCCTCGGCAGCGCCTGGGAGCCGGCCAGCTCCTGGTAGCCGCCGCTGTTGGCCCGGGTGACCTGGCGGACCAGCGGGGTGCCGGGCACCGGCAGGAAACCGACCTCGCCGGCACCGCCGGTCCAGCCGCGGTGCAGTCGGCCGCCGAGGACCAGGGCGGCGCCGAGACCTGCCTCGTTCCACAGCAGTACGAAGTCACGGTGGCCGCGGGCGGCGCCGAGGCGCTGCTCGGCGACGGCGACGAGGTTGACGTCGTTCTCGTACTCCACCGGCATCGGCAGGGCGGCGGCGAGTTCGTCGAGGATCGTCGGGGCGTGCCAGCCGGGCAGATGAGAGGCGTAGCGCAGCCGGCCGGTGTTGGGGTCGAAGGCGCCCGGGGTGCCGATGACCAGCCGGCGGACGTCGTCGCGGGCGAGCCCGGCCGCCTTCACCGCGCCGTCCAGGGCGTCGGTGACCTGCCGTACGACGGGCTGGGACGGGTGGCGGCCCGGGGTCGGCAGCTCGAACTCGCCGACCGTGCGGCCGGTGATGTCGGCGACGGCGGCGCGGATGCGCTGCGGGGTGACGTCGAGGCCCGCGGCGTACGCGGCGGCCGGGTTGACCGCGTAGAGCTGGGCGTTGGGGCCCGGACGCCCCTCGCTCGTCCCCGTGGCGAGGACCAGACCGGCGGCCTCCAGCCGGGCCAGGAGCTGGGAGGCGGTCGGCTTGGACAGGCCGGTGAGCTTGCCGATCCGGGTGCGCGACAGCGGCCCGTGCTCCAGCAGCAGGTCGAGGGCGGCCCGGTCGTTCATGGCGCGCAGGACGCGCGGGGTGCCCGGTGTACCGGCGGTTCCCGCCATGCCTCTCGCCTCCTGCCCTTGGACTGCTCGGCCTGCCGTGCCTTCCCACATGATCGCCCACGATCCGCGGGGGTGCGCGATCGTCGCGGAAGATCACTGTTAGGAAAGTTTCCTGTTCGTGTGGGAAGGAACCTAGGGCCGAGGCGAAGGGGGCGTCAAGAGAGGACGCCCCCGAGGCAACGGAGTCGTTACCTGCGGGGGCGTGCGGGGGCGTGCGGGGGCGTGCGGGGGCGTGCGGGGGCGTGCGGGGGGCGTGCGCGCGGAGGCGAGTGCGGACCGGCCGTCGGGCCGGGTGTCTCGGGGCCGGTGGGGCTACTTGCCGGTCGGGCGCTGCGAGGGAGTGAGCGGCGTCGCCGCCTGCGCCTGCGGGGAGGCGGCGTTAGAGTACGCCGACGGGGCCGCGACCGAGGCCATCGGGTCGGGCGCCGTCTCCTCCTCCGCCGGGGCCGTGGCGCCGCCCACGATACGGATGTCGGCCTCGTCGAAGGCGCGCTTGACGCGCCAGCGCAGCTCGCGCTCGACGGCCACCGACTTGCCCGGCATGGTCTTGGCCGAGACCCGGACCACCATCGAGTCGATCAGCACGCTGTCCAGGCCCAGCACCTCGATCGGGCTCCACAGGAGCTCGTTCCAGGGCTCCTCCTTGCTCATCCTCTCGGCGACCTCGGTCAGGGTGGCCTTGAGCCTGTCCAGGTCCTCGCTCGCCCGGACGGTCACATCCACGCCGGCCGTCGCCCAGCCCTGGGAGAGGTTGCCGATCCGCTTGACCTCGCCGTTGCGGACGTACCAGATCTCACCGTTGTCGCCGCGCAGCTTGGTCACGCGCAGGCCGACCTCGATCACCTCGCCGGAGGCGACGCCCGCGTCGATCGTGTCGCCGACGCCGTACTGGTCCTCCAGGATCATGAAGACACCGGAGAGGAAGTCCGTGACCAGGTTGCGGGCGCCGAAACCGACCGCCACGCCCGCCACGCCGGCGGACGCCAGCAGCGGGGCCAGGTTGATCTGGAAGGTGGCCAGGACCATCAGCGCGGCCGTGCCCAGGATCAGGAAGCTCGCCACCGAGCGCAGCACCGAACCGATCGCCGCGGAGCGCTGCCGCCGCCGCTCGGCGTTGACCAGCAGGCCGCCCAGCGCGGTGCCGCCGAGCGCCGTGCCGCCCGTCTGCTGGGCGGTGCGGTTCATCCGGTCGATGAGCTTGGTGATCGCCCGCCGGACCACCACCCTCAGCACGCCGGCTATCACCAGGATCAGCACGACCCGGAGGCCGATCGCCAGCCAGGTGGACCAGTTCTGCTCGACCCAGCTCGCGGCCTGGTTCGCGCTCTGCTGGGCGTCCTGGAACGTGGGGACCGTCACGTCCGGCGACTCCGAGGGAGACGGCGACGGCGACGGACCGGCGGCCGACAGGACGGCGGGCAAGGACACGGCAGGTACCTCCAGGTGCGTCCACCCTCCGGCGCGGCGGTCGATATCGTCGGGATCACGAAGAGGTCACCGGACGGGCAGAACCACCACACTAACGGGGCACGGTGTGTGGATCGCCGCGATGTACGAAGGAGATACGGCGGCGAAGCGGTGCCCACCCGCCTCACCAGGCCGTGTGAACGACCGGTGATCCGGGGGATGAATCAGGTGTGGTCGAAAACACTCCCAGCCCGTTACCGGGACATGGTGGCGCGTTCACCAGGCATGAGGGGAGACTGACTGCAGATCGTCCCGGCGCGAGCCACGCGCCGCCGGCGTACAAGGAGGCCCCCGTGCCGCATGTCCTGGTCCTCAACGCGTCGTACGAGCCCCTCGGCGTCGTACCGCTCCGCCGCGCGCTCGTCCTCGTGCTCGAGAACAAGGCAGTCTGCCTCGAGGAGTCCGGCGCCCATATGCACAGCGCGTCCCTCACCGTCCCCGCACCCAGCGTGGTCCGGCTCAAGCGCTTCGTCCGGGTTCCCTATCGGGGACCCGTTCCGCTGACGAGGCGAGCGCTCTTCGCCCGCGACGGCGGCCGCTGCATGTACTGCGGCGGCGTGGCCACCAGCGTCGACCACGTCATCCCGCGCTCGCGCGGTGGCCAGCACGCCTGGGACAACGTGGTGGCCTCATGCCGCCGCTGCAACCACGTCAAGGCCGACCGCCACCTCGTCGAGCTGGGCTGGCGCCTGCGCCACGCACCCGCTCCGCCCACCGGTCTGGCCTGGCGCATCATCGGCACCGGCCATAGGGACCCGCGCTGGCTGCCCTACCTGCAGCCGTACGGCGCGGACGACGCCCTGGCCCGGATCGACGGCATCTCCGCCTGACGATCCGGGCCTTCGCGCGTACCGCTCTCGCAAGGCCCCTAGGGCCTGTCCGGCGGATCATGGCGCAGACGCGGGGGCTGGCACGCCCTCCCCCACTGCCTTGACGGCGTGGGGGGACCCCCAGCGGCGTTGTCGTCGGTTG
>NZ_JBEXZD010000180.1:0-9291 GCF_040628575.1 Streptomyces sp. NPDC006393 | reverse complement strand
CCCACGGCCCTCCCCGAGCCGCGCGAAGGCGCGGACGCGGGGCTGTACCTGTAGTCGGCCGCTGGGCTGTGGCCGCAGCCGGCGGCTGGTGGTGTTCGACGCGCCCGGTGGTGTTTTGATGGACGTATGACCCTGTTCGTCGGGACGTCCGGCTGGCAGTACAAGGACTGGCGGGGGGTGCTGTACCCGGAGGGCTGCCCCACCCGGCTGTGGCTGGAGGAGTACGCGGCCGCGTTCGCCACCGTGGAGATCAACAACGCCTTCTACCGCTTGCCGGAGCGGGAGACCTTCGAGTCCTGGCGGGAGCGCGTGCCGCCGGACTTCGTGGTCGCGGTCAAGGCGAGCCGCTATCTGACGCACATCAAACGGCTCAAGGACCCCGAGGAGCCGGTGCACCGGCTGATGTCGCGGGCGGCGGGCCTCGGCGACCGGCTCGGCCCGGTGCTGCTCCAACTGCCGCCCACGCTGCGCGCCGACCCCGGGCTGCTGGACGCCGCTCTCGCCGCCTTCCCGCCCGGTGCGCGGGTCGCGGTCGAGCCGCGCCACGACTCCTGGTGGACGCCCGAGGTCCGCCGGGTCCTTCAGCTGCGGGGCGCGGCCCTGTGCTGGGCCGACGCGTACGCCCGCCCGGTCACACCGCTGTGGCCGACCACCGGCTGGGGCTACGTCCGCTTCCACGTGGGCCGTGCCCGGGCCTGGCCGCACTACGGCCGGCGGTCCCTGGAGACGTGGGTCGACCGGGTCGCGACGACCTGGCCGGACGAGCGGGACGTGTACGCCTACTTCAACAACGACCCCACGGGGGCGGCGGTCCAGGACGCGGTGGTCTTCGCGAGGGCCGCGCGGCGGGCGGGCCTGACGGTCACCCGCACGCCGGACCGGGTGTCCGCGCAACCCCAGGCCTGAGACGCCCGGAGCGGCTCACCGCTCGTAGGCCGCCCGCAGGGCGTCGCGCACGGCGGCGAGCGCCGCGTCCTCGTCCAGCCCCAGCCGCCGTACGCGCTCCGCGTAGGCCTGGGCGGCCGCCGCGGCCTCGCGCTCGGCGGCCGAGCCCGCGGCGGCCACGAACGTGCCGTTGCGCCCCCGGGTCTCGATCACCCCGTCCGCCTCCAGCGCCCGGTAGGCCTTGGCGACGGTGTTCGCGGCGAGCCCGAGCGACTCGGCCAGTCCGCGCACCGTCGGCAGCCGGTAGCCCACCGGCAGCGCCCCCGAACGCGCCTGCTCGGAGATCTGCGCCCGCACCTGCTCGTAGGGAGGTGCGCCGTCGTCGATGTGGATCTTCAAGGTCACGTGGTGATTGTCCCGCACCCCCGGGAGCCCGCGCGCTCCTGGGCGCCCGCCGGAAAGCGGACCCCGGAAAAGCGAACCTCCGGAAAAGCGGGCCCCCGGAAAAGCGCACCCCGGGAAAATGGGAGGCGCCCGGTCGGCTCCCGCCGTAGCGTGCGCCTACATGACTGTGATCGTCCGTGACCTCCGCGCCGACGCGCCAGGCGACCTGGAGGGCTTCGTCCGCGTCCGGCACCTCGCGCTGCCGTACATGCTGTCCACCCCGCGGTCCCTCGCCCACGACCTCGCCCACATGCATCCCGACGCCCACTACCGTCCCCTCGTCGCCGTGGCGGACGGCGAGGTGATCGGCACGGCGCAGGTGCACCTGTCCCACGAGAGCGCCGAGCCCGGCCAGGGCAACGTGAACGTGTACGTGCATCCGGAGCACACCCGCCGGGGCGCCGGCACCCTGCTGGTGCGGGCCGCCGAGGAGCACCTGGCGGCCCACGGGGCGGTCAGGCTGCACGCCTGGGTGCTGGACGAGCGGGGCAACCGCGCCTTCGCCGAGCGGCACGGCTACAAGAGCAGCCGCTCCGCCCACTTCCTCCGTCTGGACCTGGCGGGCGGCACGCTCCCGCCGCTCCAGGACCCGCCCCCGGGCGTGGAACTGCGCCGGGGCTCGGACTTCGCCGACGACCCGCGCCCGCTGTTCGAGCTGGACGCGGAGGCGACGGCCGACGAACCGAGCGACGTGGACTACGAGTTCACCGACTACGAGGCCTGGCTCGCGGAGACCTGGCGGCATCCGCTGTTCGACGCCGGGCTGACGTCGGTGGCGGTGGTCGACGGCCGCCCCGCGGCGTTCTCGGCGGCCCGTACGGACGGTGCCACCCGGTACGGCACGGTCATGACGGGCACCGCCCGGGCCCACCGCGGCCGGGGCCTGGCCAAGCTCGCCAAGAACGACTCGCTGCACCGCGCCCGCGCCGCCGGGTACACGGAGGCGTTCACGGGCAACGACACCGGCAACGGGCCGATGCTCGCGATCAACAGGTGGTTCGGGTACGAGGTGTGTGCGACGGAGGTGCGGTATGTCCGTGAGCTCGGCTGACGCGGCGGGACCGGCGGGGGCGCCGGTCACCGTGGTGCTCGTCAAGGGCGGCCGTACGAAGCTCAGCTACCCGAGCGAGCTGGTGGCCGACGACGGCGCACGGATCGCCGTCCGGGCGCCCTGGGCGGGCGAGGGCGTACGGGACTTCGGCTTCGTGCGCTTCGAGCCCGGTGACGTGTTCACGGAGTACTACTGGCGCGACCGCTGGTACTCGGTGAAGGAGGTCCGCGACGGCGGGGGCCGGCTGAAGGGCTGGTACTGCGACATCACCCGCCCGGCCGAGTTCTCGGGTACGGAACTGGTCGCCGAGGACCTCGACCTGGACCTGTGGCGCTCCGCGGACGGCACGGACGTACGGCGCCTGGACGAGGACGAGTTCGCCGAGAGCGGCCTGGCCGAGCGCGATCCCGAGGCCGCCGCCCGCGCCGTGGCCGCGCTCGACGAGCTGGAGAGGCTGGCCCGCGAGGGCGGCTTCACCGCCCTGCTGGCCTGAACGACCCCGGCCGCCCTGCTGGCCTGAACGACCCCGGGCCGCGCTGCCGGCCTGAAGGACCCCGGGGGCTCACACCGTCGCCACCACCGCGTACCGCTCGTCGTCCACGGCCCTGCCCCACAGGCGCGCGTCCTGCGAGAGACGCTCCACACGGGTGTGCTCCGTGAGGGGTGCGAGAAGAGTGAGGAGGCGTTCCGTGGGTATGCCGACGGGGGTGACCGTGCCCCAGACGCCCTCGACCAGGATCAGCCGCCCGGAGGGGCGCAGCAGCTCCCGCCAGCGCCGCAGGGCGCTCGCGGGGTCCGGCAGTGCCCACAGCACATGGCGGACGAGGACGGCGTCGAAGCACCGCTCGCCCACCGGCGGGCTGGCCGCGTCGCCGACCAGGAACACCGCGTCCCGGCCCGCGAGCTTGGCGCGGGCCCGCTCCACCATGTTCGGGGAGAGGTCCACGCCGGTCACCCGGTGTCCGCGCTCGGCGGCGAGGAGCGACAGGCTGCCCGTGCCGCAGCCGAGATCGAGGATCTCGCCGGGAGTCCCGGGCAGCCAGCCGCTCAGGCGCTCGGCCCAGGCGGCGCGCACCAGCGGGTCGCGCAGCCCGTGATCCGGCTCGTCGTCGAAGACGGCCGCCTGCGCGTCCCAGTTCACGGGGGCCGGGCTCGTCGGGGCGGGGTGGGTCGTGATCGGTTCGCTCATGCGGCCAAGAGTGACACCCGCCACTGACAACCGATTCGTGACAGCCGCCACAGACAGACCCGCACCGATGAGGAACTCTCGCCCGCAAGGTCTACCTCCGTGAGAACACGGAACCCGGTAGGCGTCGAAGGAGGCAGCGATGCGCCGTACGACAGTGCAGAAGCCCCTGAGGAAGACGGACCCGCGCCGCCTGCGTGGCGAGGAGGCCGACGAGCGTCCGGGCGGACGACCGGAGGTCCGCAAGGACATCGCACGGACGTGGTGGCCGGACGGATGACCTGCGGACCTGCCGATGAGACCGACCGATGAGACGCGTCAGGCGAGCCGTTTGCGGTAGTGGATCCGGTCGTAGGGTCCGTCCACCCGGCGTTCCATCACC
The DNA here is from genome assembly GCF_040628575.1 of Streptomyces sp. NPDC006393. Lineage (NCBI taxonomy): Bacteria > Bacillati > Actinomycetota > Actinomycetes > Kitasatosporales > Streptomycetaceae > Streptomyces > Streptomyces sp. NPDC006393. Next base: position 5,343 of record NZ_JBEXZD010000180.1, on the reverse strand, counting down.
TCGTAGCCGTATCTCGGGTAGATCTTCTGGTTCTCCCACATCATCGCGTTCGTGTAGAGCCTGATCTCCCCCAGCCCCAGCACACGCGCGCGGGCGTCCACGAACCGAAGCAGTCGCCGTCCCACTCCCGTGCCGTGTGCGTCGGGGTGGACGGCGATGCTGTCGAGGAACAGGTGGTCCGCGCGGGCCTCGATCACGACGAGGCCCACCACCCGGCCCGCCGCCGCCTCCCGCGCGACGAACACCTTCCCCGCGGCCACGTCCGCCGCGTGATCGGCCTCCATGGGCGCCGGCACCACGCCGATGCGCTCGATGTAGGGCCGGTAGGCCGCGTCGGTCACGGCCTTCACGGCCGGTACGTCGGCGGCGGCCGCCGCCCTGATCCCCTCGCCGGTCTGCTCGCTCCGCATGCCGGGCACGCTACCTACCTGAGCGCAGTCTCAGCACTCCCTTAACGCGAGCATAAGGATCTCCCTCCGCCGCCCTCAGCAGGCGATTCGGCGGTTCTCCGGGGCTAGTTTCGGATCACCCCACGGGATCCGTCCTCCCGTACCAGGACCGTTCCGGACCGCTTCCGAGGAGTTCCTCATGCCCGCACGCCGCAAGGCCGCCGCTCTCGCCGCCCTCGGCCTGGCCCCGCTCGCGCTGACCGCCCTCGCCGCCGCGCCCGCGTCCGCGCACGGCTCCATGGGCGACCCGGTCAGCCGGGTCTCCCAGTGCTACGCGGAGGGCCCCGAGAGCCCGAGGTCGGCGGCGTGCAGGGCGGCGGTGGCGGCGGGCGGAACCCAGGCCCTGTACGACTGGAACGGCATACGGATCGGCGACGCGAACGGCCGGCACCAGGAGCTGATCCCGGACGGCAGGCTGTGCAGCGCGAACAACGAGGAGTTCAAGGGCCTCGACCTGGCCCGCGCGGACTGGCCCGCGACCGCGGTGCACAGCGGCTCGTACCCGTTCAAGTACCGGGTGACCGCCCCGCACAAGGGCACCTTCACCGTCTACATCACCAAGCCCGGCTACGACCCGGCAGGGCCACTGGCCTGGGCCGACCTGGACCTGGAGCATCCGGTCGCCACGGTCACGGACCCGGTCGCCACGGGCGGCTTCTACACGTTCTCCGGGACGCTGCCCGAGCGCACCGGACGGCAGCTGCTGTACGCGGTGTGGCAGCGATCGGACAGCCCGGAGGCGTTCTACTCCTGCTCCGACGTCACCTTCGGCGGGAGCGGGAGCGGGGACGGCGGCGGGGCGGCGAGCGGTTCCTCGCCGGCGCCGACGGCCTCCGCGCCGACCGAGCGGCAGATCGAGGACGGCGCCGGCAGGTCGACGATCGAGCATCACGGCCACGGGGACGCCGACGCCCCTACGACCACGGACCCGACGCCGAACTCGGCGGCACATCCGGCGGCGCACCCTTCGGCGGCCGCTTCCGGTGCCCCCGCACCCGCGGATGCGAACCGGCCCGAGGCCGCCGGCGTACGGACCGACCGGACCCGGCCCCTCGGCCTCGCCGAGACCGGCGGCGACGGCAGCACCCCGTACGTGGCGATCGGCGGCGCGGCCGCCCTGGCGCTCGGGTCGGCGGCGCTGTTCGCCTCGGTCCGGCGGCGCGCCGCCCACGGGGGGCGGCGGGGCCGCTGAGGCGGCCGGACGAACGCGGGGCCTGTCCGGCGGCTCAGGCCGGACAGGCCCCGCACGTGCGCGTCGGTGCCGTCGTCAGTCGAAGACGGACGCGCAGGTGGTGGGGGTGGCGTGCGGTGGGTCGAGGGCGTTGGCCACCTCGTGGAAGGCGACGCGGTCGAAGAGCCCGATCGCCAGGTGCTCGGACAGGTCGACCGGGCACAGGTCCTGCAACAGGACGTTGCGGACGTCGGAGCCCGTGAGGTACTGGCTCCGCCAGGGGGTGGCCACCTCGTCGTACTTGGTGGCGATGACCGTGTAGTGCACTCCGGGCACGGTGTCGCCGCCCTCGTTGAGCTTGGTGAGGAAGTCGGAGCCGGTGATCTGGTCGGCGAGGCCGGGAGTGGTGGCCTTGAGCAGGTCTTCGGCGCCGGGGAAGTACGGCAGCAGGTTGGTCAGGCCGCTGAGGGTGGTGCCGTGGTTGTCGGGCGCGAGGCCGACGAGGGCGTTCACCTTGGCGGCTCCGCCGAGGAACTTCAGGTAGTAGCGGGGCATCATCCCGCCCTGGGAGTGGCCGACCAGGTCGGCCTTGGCGGCGCCGGTGGCGGTGAGCACCTTGTCGACGAAGGCGGACAGCTGCCCGGCCGACGTGTCGATGGGGCCGAGGCCGTGGAAGAGCGGCACTCCGGGCAACTGTCCGTAGTCGAGCGAGAAGACGCAGTACCCGCGGTCCTCCAGATACGGCGCGAGGGACAGCCAGTTGTCGACGGAGTTGCCGAAGGTGCCGTGGACCAGGACGACGGGGCGGGGGTGGGCGGCGGACGGCTTGCAGCTGTAGTCGTTCCAGCCGGTGGTGGGCGCGTCGGAGGCGTGGGCGGTGGCGGCCGGGACGGTGGCGACGGCGACGGCCAGGACGAGGGCGGCCAGGTGTCTCAGGGCGCGCTTGGCGGGCAGCATCGTGTGATCTCCTTGCGGCTCAAGGGAGGTGCGACGGCACTGCGCCCTGTGATCCGGATCACGAGGATGCTGTTCACTCGTCAAGTTACGGACGAGTAGTCCAGGTGTGAAGTTACGCGTCAGTAAAAACTTCCAGCGATAACCGGCGACGACTGGGAGTCATGGGGTAATGGGCCTGACAAAGCGTCACCAAGCCGACCTGTCGGGCTGGTTCGCACGGTGTGCGCCGGCCGCCCCTCGCCCCCCGGTCGCCGGAGTCACGCCGCCAGGGTGCCCGGGATCACGGCCCGGGGGCCGAACCTGGCACGCGCGCGGTCCGCGACCTCCTCGATGCGCCGGACCTTCTCGTCGACCGGGTCGAAGGTGAGCTGGTAGGACGCCTGTTCGGCGGAGTCCAGGCCCTCGGCACGCAGGGCGAGGGCGCGGACCCGGGCGCGCTGGAGGCCGAGGGCCTCGTACATGCCGTACGCGGCCCTGGTCAGCACCGTGGTGTGGGCGGTGGGTTCCGGCAGGGTGCGGCTGCGGACCGTGGCGGATCGGTCGGCGTAGCGCACCGTCAGCGTCAGGGTGCGGCAGACCTTGTCGAGGGCGCGCAGCCGGGCGCCCAGTTCCTCGGTGGCCGACAGCAGCGCCCGGCGGTGGCGGTCGGGGTCCAGCTCGTCGCGCTCGAAGGGGCGTTCGGTGGCCAGGGAGCGGGAGACGGCATTGGGGACCACCCGGCCGCGGTCGACGCCGTTCGCCCTCTCGTGCAGCTCACGACCGGTCCTGGCGCCGAGCAGGCGCTGGAGCGTCGACAGGGGCGCGGCGGCGACCCGGTCCAGGGTGTCCAGGCCGTACTCGCCCAGGGTGCGGGCCGTCGCCGTACCGACGCCGGGCAGCGCGGTGACGGGCCTGCCGGCGAGGAACTCGGCGACGCCGTCCTCGGGCACCGCGCACGTCACCCCGGGCCGGGCGTCGTACAGGGCCATGCGGGCCAGCATCGGGCCCGGTCCGGCGCCGATCAGGCAGTCGACGCCGTACCGCGCGAGCGCGCGGACCCGGATCACCGAGGCCAGTTCGACCGCCTCGCGCCCGAAGTACCGCTCGGCGCCCCGCAGATCGGCCAGCGCACCGTCCGGCGGCAGCGCCTCGATCACCGGGGTGAACTCCTCCAGCAGCCCGAGCAGCCCCGGCAGGGCCGCCTCGTACATCGGGGGCAGCTGAAAACGTACACAGAGGATGGTCATCCCGCGCTCCCTGGAGACTGGTGCCACAACTTCCTTCCGCTCGCGGGCCCTTCGCCCGCCGGGCGCAGATCCGCCCATGGGTGCATCTCGTAGCCGGTGGACATGCGGATGCTCCGCCCGTGCCCGGCCCGCGCCGGCCGCCGCGCGTCTCCGCCGTCGCCCCCGCCGTCGCCCTCGCCTTCGCCGTCGGGGGTGCCTTCCGCTCCCTGCTCCGCTCCCTGCGGAACGGGGCGTGCCAGCCGGGCCGCCACCTCCTCCAGGCCGCCCTCGGCCCGCAGTTCGGCCAGTTCGGCGAGGTTCCAGGCGGCGGACCCCACCACACTGAGACTGCGCGGGCCGCGCCGCTGCACCACTCCGCGCACCAGCAGCAGCCAGGAGTGGAAGACGGTGTGCGCGCAGGCGTCGTGGGAGTCGTCGAAGAAGGCCAGGTCGACCAGGCCGGTGCCGTCGTCCAGCGTGGTGAAGATGACCCGCTTGCCGGACCGGATCGGCGGGGTCTGGGTGGCCGCCTTGGCGCCCGCGACCAGCACCGTCTCGCCGTGCCGGGCCTCGCGCAGCCGGCGCGCGGAGACCACGCCCAGCTCGTCGAGGAACGCCCGGTGGTCGTCCATCAGGTTCCGTGAGGTGTCCATGGACAGCACGCCCAGCTCGGCACTGAGCTTCTCGGCGTCGGACAGGTCGGGGAGCCCGGCCGCGGCCGTCTTCCGGCCGCCGGCCAGGGGCAGTTGGCCGCCGCCTCCGCCCCGGGCGCCCCGGTGCAGCTCGGTCAGGTGCAGTTGCAGGTCGCGGCGGTTGGCGCCGAACGCGTCCAGCGCGCCCACCTGGGCCAGCCGGCCGGCGATCGGGCGGCTCGGCCGGGCCCGCTCCCAGAAGTCCAGCAGCGAGGCGTACGGCTGCCCGTCCGCGATCCGCGCCGCCTCGGCCTCGCTGATGCCGTGCACGTCGGAGAGCGCCAGCCGAAGTCCCCAGACACCGGACGGGACACCGGACGGAACACCGGACGGGACACCGGACGGAACACCGGACGGAACACCGGACGGAACAGCGGATGAACTGGATGAACCGGATGAATCAGACCTCGACTCAGACACCAGTTCGATACGGTGTGCGACTCCCGACCTGTTCACGTCCAACGGCAGGATCGGCACCCCGCGCCGCCGCGCGTCCGCCAGCAGCAGCCGCTTGGGGTACATCCCGGGGTCGTGCGTGAGCAGCCCGGCATAGAAGGCGGCCGGATGATGGGCCTTCAGCCACGCCGACTGGTACGTCGGCACGGCGAAGGCCACCGCGTGCGCCTTGCAGAAGCCGTACGACCCGAAGGCCTCGACGATCTCCCAGGTCCGCCGAATCGTTTCCGCGTCGTACCCGCGCGCCGCCGCGTGCTGGGCGAACCACACCTTGATCCGCCCCTGCGACTGAGGGTCGGACAGCCCGCGCCGCACCCGGTCCGCCTCGTCGCGCCCGCAGCCGGTCATGATGTGCACGATGTGGATGATCTGCTCGTGGAAGACGACCACCCCGTACGTCTCCTTCAGCGGCT
>NZ_JBEXZD010000179.1:0-9512 GCF_040628575.1 Streptomyces sp. NPDC006393 | reverse complement strand
TGCTCCAGCCGTTCATCCTGGGCCGGGCGGTCCGGGTCCATCCGCTGGCGGTGGTCCTGTCCGTCGCCGCGGGCGGCATGATCGCGGGGATCGGCGGTGCGGTGGTGGCGGTGCCGCTGGTCGCGGTCACCAACACGGTGGTCGGGTATCTGCGCGCGTACTCCCACGAACAGGCCCTGCGCCACTCGCCCCGGCCGCACGGCGCGACCCCCTCGTCCGACGTCGTGGCGCGGCAGGCGGACACACGCACGGAGCAACGGCCGGAGCCCCGCTCACCGCAGGGGTGAACGGGGCTCCGGACAGCGATGTCGCTCGGGGCGCCGGCCGTACTACTCGGCCAGCGCCGCCTCCGCGTCCAGGGTCGTCGCGACGGCCTGGACCACCGCGGCGATCTTGAAGGCCTCCTGGACGACCTCACGGTCGACGCCCGCCTTGCGCAGCACCTGCTCGTGGGAGTCCAGGCACATGCCGCAGCCGTTGATGGCCGAGACCGCGAAGGACCACAGCTCGAAGTCGACCTTGGCGACGCCCGGGTTGCCGATGACGTTCATCCGCAGGCCGGCCCGCAGGGTGCCGTACTCGTGGTCCGACAGCAGGTGCCGGGTGCGGTAGAAGACGTTGTTCATCGCCATGATCGCGGCCGCGGACTTGGCCGCGGTGTACGCCTCGGGCGTCAGGTTCGCCTTCGCCTCCGGCTCCAGCTCGCGCAGGACGATCGGCGAGCGCGCGGCGATCGCCGTGGCCAGCACCGTGCCCCACAGCTGCTGCGCGGGCAGGTCGCTGTTGCCGATGACCGAGCCCAGGTTGAGCTTGAGGTCCTTGGCGTAGTCGGGGAGGGCGGACTTCAGGGAGTCGAGGGACATGCCTCACTCACCGGCCAGCAGCGCGACCGGGTCGAGGGTCTCGTCGCCCTTGGTCCAGTTGCACGGGCACAGCTCGTCGGTCTGCAGGGCGTCCAGGACCCGCAGGACCTCCTTGGGGTTACGGCCGACCGAGCCCGCCGTCACCATGGAGAACTGGATCTCGTTGTTCTGGTCGACGATGAAGACGGCACGCTTGGCGAAGCCGTCCTCGTCCTCGATGCCGAGGTCGCGCATGAGCTCGTGCTTGGAGTCGGCCATCATCGGGAAGGGCAGGTCACGCAGGTCGTCGTGGTCCTTGCGCCAGGCGTGGTGGACGAACTCCGAGTCACCGGAGAAGCCGAGGATCTGGGCGTCGCGGTCGGCGAACTCCTCGTTCAGCTTGCCGAAGGCGGCGATCTCGGTCGGGCAGACGAAGGTGAAGTCCTTGGGCCACGCGAAGATCACTTTCCAACCCTGGTAGGTCTTGTGGGTGATCTTCTCGAACTCCTTGCCCTTCTCCAGCGAGACACAGGCAGTCAGTTCGAACTCGGGGAACTTGTCACCGACAGTGAGCACATGCTCTCCTTGCAGCGAGGAAGCACCGCTTTTGGCGGGGCTTCCCATGGGGTTGGACCTCGCCGATGGTGGCACACCGTCGATTGATTGCGGAAATAGCTACACTTGGTCGTGTTGATCGGAGGTGGCTATCAGTGACTGTCGGTAATGTGGGTGGGCGCCGGAGGCAGCTGCCCAGCCTCTCCCAGCTGCGCGCCTTCGCCGCGGTGGCCGAGCATCTGCACTTCCGGGACGCCGCCGCCGCGATCGGCATGAGCCAGCCGGCGCTCTCCGGCGCCGTCTCAGCGCTGGAGGAGATCCTCGGCGTCACCCTGGTGGAGCGTACGACGCGCAAGGTGCTGCTCTCGCCCGCCGGTGAGCGCCTCGCCGCGCGCAGCAAGGCGGTGCTCGACGAGGTCGGCGCCCTGCTGGAGGAGGCCGAGGCCCTCCGGGCGCCCTTCACCGGCGTCCTTCGGCTCGGCGTCATCCCGACCGTCGCGCCGTATCTGCTGCCCACGGTCCTGCGCCTGGTCCACGACCGCTACCCCGACCTGGACCTCCAGGTCCACGAGGAGCAGACCGCGAACCTGCTGGACGGGCTGGCCGGCGGGCGGCTCGACCTGCTGCTGCTCGCCGTGCCGCTGGGCGTGCCCGGGGTCACCGAACTGCCGCTGTTCGACGAGGACTTCGTGCTCGTCACCCCGCTCGACCACCGGCTCGGCGGCCGGGAGGGCATAGGGCGCGAGGCCCTGAAGGAGTTGAACCTGCTGCTCCTGGACGAGGGGCACTGCCTGCGCGACCAGGCCCTGGACATCTGCAGGGAGGCGGGGCGCGAGGACGCGCCGGTGACGACGACCGCCGCCGGGCTCTCCACACTCGTCCAGCTCGTCGCCGGCGGGCTCGGCTGCACCCTGCTGCCGCGCACCGCCCTCAAGGTCGAGACCTCCCGCAGCAACCAGCTGCTGACCGGCTCCTTCGCCGATCCCGCCCCCTCCCGCCGGATCGCCCTGGCCATGCGCGCCGGCGCGGCCCGCGCCGCCGAGTACCACGAACTGGCCGCCGCCCTGCGCGAGGAGATGCGGGCCCTGCCGGTACGGGTGCTGGGCCCCGACGTGTGAAGGGCCCCTCCCGGCAGTCCGTCTGACGGTCCGCCCGACGGGAAGGGCCCTTCCGCTCGCCTCGCCGCTACTCCGTGCGCAGCCCCTCGGGGCGCATCAGGCGCAGCAGCGGCGGCAGGCTGAGCAGGGTGACGGCGAGGACCACTCCCGCGCCGACACCGGTCATCGACAGCACGCTCGGCCAGTCCACGCTCACCGTGGCGCCCACCATCTTCAGCAGCACCACGCCCAGCGTCAGCCCCACGGCCGAGGAGAGCAGCAGGCCCAGGGCGATCGGGATCGCCGTCTGCCACAGCACCGACAGGCCCAGCGTGCGCCGCCGGGTGCCGAAGGCGACCAGCGCCGACAGCAGCTTCCTGCGCTCGCGCAGCTGCTCCAGCTGGGACACCAGCAGGCTCGCGCCGATCAGCGCCAGGACACACACGGCCCCGACGAACAGGCCGGTGCGGATGGAGGTGAACTGCGTCGACCGCTCGGTGGACGACCACAGCATCGCGTCCGCGAGCGGATCGACCGCCGCCGCCGTGTTGCGGACGTACTCGTGCGCGTCCGGCACCGAGTCGTCGACCGACAGGTACACCGCCCCGCTGAGCGTGCGGTTCACCTGGGCGTCGGCGGCGGCCGGGGTCAGCAGCAGGCCGCCGCTCGTGTCCCCGGTCGGGCCGGTGATCGTGCGGGCCCGCTTCAGATGGGCCGGCACGGTCCAGACGGTGTCCCGGCCCGCGTCCGGGCCGTTGGCCGTGTCCAGGTGGAGGACGCGGCCGGGCCGGGCGAGCTGCACCGCGTCGCCGTCGGTGTCCCTGCCGGTCGACACGAAGACGTCCCCGTCGCGGCAGGACGGCAGCCGGGCCACCTCGCGCAGGGAGGCGCAGGTGCCGACGGTCAGCTGCGTGGCGGCGTTCGGCTCCTTGCCGGTCTGCCAGGCGCGGTCCGCGAGTTCGGCGGTGCCCAGCGCGGTGACCTTCCGCACCCCCCTGGTGGTGGTGAACTTCCCGGCAGCCGGGATCATGGGCACCCCTCGCGACAGATTGACCTGCATCTGCACGCGTTCGGTGTCCTGCCCGGTGGTCTTGGTGTAGTCGCCCTGGACGCCCGCGAGCAGCATCTGCATCGCGATCGCCCCGGCCACCGCGACGGCGATGCCGTTCACCATGCGGGCCGCCGAGCCGCTGCTCAACTGGAGTCGCCGCACCGCCAGTTGCCAGGCCACACCGCCGCTGCCCAGCCGGGCCACCACCGCCTCGACGGCCCACGGCAGCAGCGCCGTCACGCCGACCAGCAGCAGCAGAACGCCGCCGATCACCAGGTATTCGTTGAAGGAGCCGTTGGTGCGGCCCTGCCCGATCATCGGGGCGAGCATCGCCAGGCCGCCCAGCGGCAGCAGCAGCCGCCACCACAGCCGGCGGCGCCTTGGCCTGGCCGTACGGACCACGCCCAGCGGCTCGATGACCACCCCGCGCAGCGCGAACAGCGTGACCAGCACCGCCGCCGCCGGAACGGCGACCGCGACCAGGGCGGCCAGCGCGGGCGTGGGGTCGAGGTAGCTCGGGAACACGCTGACGTCCATGATCTCGACCGAGCCCGCGAGCTGACGGCCCAGCAGGAAGAAGACGGTGCCGAAGACCAGTCCGACCAGCGATCCGGCGAGCGCCTCGCCCGCCGCGATCCGCCGGGTCATCCGGCTGTCGGAGCCCACCAGCCGCAGCGCGGCCAGCCTGCGGTCGCGCCGCTCGCCGCCGAACCGCACGGCCGCGGCGATGAACACGGCGACCGGCATCAGCAGCACCACGAAGACGACCAGCACCAGCAGCAGCAGGACCGGGTCCGGCGCTTCCGCCCTCGCCGGCTGCTGCGGCCCGAACTCGGTGATCCGGGCCGTCTGCCACCCGTTGATGCGCGGGGCCAGGTTCTTCGCCCCGGCGTAGTAGGCGAGTTCGTGCGAGCCGATGAGCCCGCTCTCGCCGATCGTCCCCACGACCCGGTACGGCAGCCGCTCGCGCAGCAGCCTGCCGTCACCCGAGTCCAGCAGCTCCTTCAGCGCGGGGGAGACGACCATGTCGCCCGGTGCCGGGTACCTGGTCAGGCCCGGTGCGATCGGTGCGCGCGGTCCCTCCGGCTCCACCAGCCGGCCGCGGACGTCCTTGCCGTGGTACGACGTGTCGGCGTCGCCGATCACCAGGGTGTTCGCCGCCTTCGGCCGGTGCGGGCCGTAGGTGTAGTCCTGGCGGGCCTGGTCGCGCTGGTGCCGGACGGCGAGCGCGTTCGGGATCGCGGTCGTCACCAGCAGCAGCGCCACGCCCAGCCCGACGCCCATGGCCGTCAGCAGCAGCCGGACCCATCCCTCGCGCCCGCCGGTCAAGGCGAACTTGGCCCCCATGCGCAGATCGCGGGCCCACTGGCGCGCCGTCATACGAGGCGCTCCATGTCCCGGGACCGGCCGTCCCGTACGACGATCTCGCGGTCGGAGTAGGCGGCCACCCGCGCCTCGTGGGTGACGAGCACGACGGCCGCGTTGGCGGACCGGGCGGCGTCCGTGAGCAGTTCCATCACGCGTTCGCCGTTGAGGGAGTCCAGCGCGCCGGTCGGCTCGTCGGCGAACAGCATCCGCGGGTTCGTGACCAGGGCGCGGGCGACGGCGACGCGCTGACCCTGACCGCCGGACACCTCGCCGGGCCGCTTCCTGGCGAGGTCGTCGACCTCCAGGCGCTCCATCCACGCCAGCGCGGTGCGCTCGGCCTCCTTGCGGGCCGTGCCGTTCAGCCGCAGCGGCAGGGCCACGTTCTCCACACAGGTCAGCTCGGGCACCAGCTGGCCGAACTGGAAGACGAACCCGAACTCCGAGCGCCTGAGCGCGCTGCGCTCGGCGTCGGACATGACGGTCAGCTCGCGGCCGTCGTAGGTGATCGATCCCGAGTCGGGGGTGACGATCCCGGCCAGGCAGTGCAGCAGCGTGGACTTGCCGGAGCCGGAGGGGCCCATCACGGCGACGACCTCGCCGGGGTGGATGGAGAACTCCGCGCCGTCCAGCGCGGTGGTCGGGCCGTAGGTCTTGCGCAGGTCGTCGGCGGCCAGCAGGGAGCCGGGGGGAGCGGTCACCGGGCCACCGCCTCACGGAGCCGGTCGAGGCGGGCGGCGGTCAGCTCCAGCCACCGCAGGTCCGCCTCCAGGTGGAACAGGGCGTGGTCGCAGATCAGCTGGTCCGCCAGGTCGCCCTTGCGCTTGCGGTCGGTCAGGACCCGCATGTTGCGCAGGTGCTCGGCGCGCTGCGTGTCGAGGATGTCGGCCGCGTCGCGGTGGGTGAGCAGGGCCAGGACCAGCTTGGTGTAGAGGGTCGACTGGAGATACGGCTCGGGCTTCTCCGGGGTGGCCAGCCATCGTTCGACGTCGGTGACGCCGGCCTCGGTGATGGCGTAGCGCTTGCGCTCGGGGCCGTCGCCGGCCTCGATGCCGTCGACGACGACGAGTCCGTTCTTCAGCAGCCGCGACATCGTCGAGTAGACCTGGCCGTAGTGCAGCGGCCGGTCGTGACCGAACTTCTCGTCGAAGGCCCGCTTGAGGTCGTAGCCGTGGCGGGGCCCGGACTCCAGGAGTCCCAGGAGGGTGTGACCGATGGACATGAGCAGCACTGTACATGGGGTGTATACGCATGATGTATACACCTCGTGTCTACGCGCACTCGGAGGCCGGAAGCGGGGTGCCCCACCGCAGGTGGGAGGCGATCGTCACGGTTCTGCTACGGCGCTCCGGAGGCGTCGCGCGGCGGGCGGCCCCGGCGGGGCAGGGGGCCGGCCTCGCCCGGCAGGCGGCCCGCCTCCGTCAGGGCGCGGCGCAGCAGGAACTCGATCTGGGCGTTGGCCGAACGCAGTTCGTCCGACGCCCAGCGCGCGAGCGCGTCGTACACCGACGGGTCCAGCCGCAGCAGCACCTGCTTGCGCTGCTGCGGCCGGCGGCGCCGGGGGGTCACTCCCTCGGACGGATCCGTCTCCGGCGTCGTCACTGGTAGAGCGTCCCCGTGTTGAGGACCGGCTGCGGGGCGCGGTCCCCGCACAGCACCACCATCAGGTTCGACACCATCGCCGCCTTCCGTTCCTCGTCGAGCTCCACGATGTCCTGTTCGGCGATCCGGTTCAGCGCCGCCTCGACCATGCCGACCGCTCCGTCCACGATCTGCCGCCGGGCCGCGACGACCGCGCCCGCCTGCTGGCGCTGGAGCATCGCGGAGGCGATCTCGGGAGCGTACGCGAGGTGGGTGAAGCGGGACTCGATGATCCGCACTCCGGCCGCGTCCACGCGCGCGTGCAGCTCGGCGGCGAGCTTCTCGGTGATCTCCTCGGCGTTGCCGCGCAGCGACAGACCGTTCTCGTCGTGGGCGTCGTAGGGGTACTCGATGGCGATGTGCCGTACGGCGGCCTCGGTCTGGGTGGAGACGAACTCCAGGTAGTTGTCCACCTCGAAGGAGGCCTGCGCGGTGTCCTGCACCTTCCACACCACGACGGCGGCCAGCTCGATCGGGTTGCCGTAGGCGTCGTTGACCTTCAGCACGGCGGTCTCGTGGTTGCGGACCCGGGTGGAGATCTTCTCCCGGGAGGTGAACGGGTTCACCCAGCGCAGACCGTCCTCGCGGATGGTGCCCCGGTAGCGCCCGAAGAGCTGGACGACCCGCGCCTCGCCGGGCGCGACCATGTTCAGCCCGCTCATGGCGAGCAGGGCGGCGATGCCGGTGAGGATGCCGACGGCGATCAGCGCGGCCTTGGCGCCCGTGTTCGTGACGGTCGCGCCGGAGGCGACCAGTGCCACGGCGACCAGCAGGCCGAGCAGGCCGAGCAGCAGGGCCAGACCGCCCGGGATGCTGCGTGCCGGGAACTCCCTGACCTGCGGCGCCGGCATCTCGGGGGCGTCGGGCACGGCGGTGGCGGGTGAGGTGTCGCGGGTGGGGCTGGACATGGTGGGTCCCCCGTTCTCGTACGGCGTCGTCCGTCGCGATGCATAGCAACGGCTTAGCTAAGTGATATCACTTTTCCCCGTCCTGGCAACCCTGAACCCTCCTCGGACGTCGGTTCCGTTGGAACGGGTGCTGATTGTCACGTCCGTAAAAGCCGGGATCGCGGACCCTTTGTCACAGAGAGCGGTGTTAGTTTTCTGAGCTGGCCTGGGCCACGTACGTGAGTGACAGCCGAGACGGAAGCGGAGCGGACGGACGCATGGGACGAGCGGAAGAGAGACGAGCGCGCCAGCGCGGTGGCCGCCGCGCGGCGCCCCGGCGCTCGTCCGGGACACCGGCGGTCGGTGTCGGGGGCGGCACGACGGGACCGGCTCCCGGTGGCCGCGCCGCGGCCCGGCGGGCGGCCCGGCCGGCCAAGGCCCGCAAGAGCGGTATACGCAGGCTCTTCACCTGGAAGAAGATCCTCGGCACGCTGTTCGGGCTCTGCCTGCTCGGCATCGGCACCTTCATCGTGCTCTACATGATGGTGGACATACCCAAGGGCAACGCCGTGGCGCAGCAGGAGAGCAACGTCTACAAGTACAGCGACGGCTCGGTCCTGGCGCGCAAGGGCACGGTCAACCGCGAGAGCGTGTCCCTGGACAGGGTGCCCAAGGAAGTCCAGCACTGCTTCGTCGCCGCGGAGAACAAGACCTTCTACCACGACTCCGGCGTCGACCTGAAGGGCACCGCGCGCGGCCTGTTCAACACCCTCTCGGGCAAGGGCGCCCAGGGCGGTTCGACCATCACCCAGCAGTACGTCAAGAACTACTACCTCACTCAGGACCAGACCGTCACGCGCAAGCTGAAGGAACTGGTCATCTCGCTGAAGGTGGACCAGAAGCTGTCCAAGGACGACATCCTGGCCGGCTACATCAACACCAGCTACTACGGCCGCGGCGCCTACGGCATCCAGGCCGCCGCGCAGGCCTACTACCGCGTCGACGCCTCCAAGCTCACCGTCGAGCAGGGCGCCTACCTGGCCGCCCTGCTCCAGGCGCCGAGCCAGTACGACTGGGCGGTGGCGAGCCCGACCGGCAGGAAGCTGGTGCAGGCGCGCTGGAACTACGTCCTGGACAACATGGTCGGGCAGCACTGGCTCGACGCCGGCGAGCGGCAGAACATGAAGTTCCCCTACCCCAAGGACCCCAAGGGCGCCCCTGGCCTGGAGGGCCAGAAGGGCTACCTGATCGACCTCGCCAACAAGCAGCTCGAACAGCAGCTGATGAAGGACGAGGGCATCTCCCAGTCCCAGGCGGAGGCCGAGGTCGTGGACAGGGGCTGGACCATCACCCTGAACATCGACAAGAAGAAGCAGGCCGCCCTGGAGAGCGCGGTCAAGGACCAGCTGACCAGCAAGCTGGACCCGAAGAAGCGCAAGGTCGACGCCGACGTCCAGGCCGGCGCGGTCTCCGTCGACCCGAAGACGGGGAAGGTCCTCGCCCTCTACGGCGGCCAGGACTACTTCAAGCACTTCTACAGCAACGCCACCCGCAAGGACTACCAGCCCGCCTCCACCTTCAAGCCGGTGATCCTGGCCGCCGCCCTGGACGAGGGCGCCAAGACACAGGACGGCCTGCCGATCGACGCCAACACCGTCTACGACGGCACCAGCGGCCGTCAGGCCGTGGACCACGGCACGAAGGTCGGCTTCGGCCCGCCGAACGAGGACGACGTCGATTACGGCGACATCACCGTCCAGACGGCCATGAACAAGTCCGTCAACTCCGTCTTCGCGCAGATGGGCGTGGACGTCGGCATGCCGAAGGTGATGGAGGTGGCCGGCAGGCTCGGCATGGACACCAAGGGCATGCAGGCGGTGCCCGCGCAGACGCTCGGCTCCATGGGCGCCAGCCCGCTGGAGATGGCCGGCATCTACGCCACCTTGGACAACCACGGCAAGAAGGTCACCCCGACCATCGTCGCGCACGCCGAGAACAAGACGCGTACGGCGAAGATCGACGACCCGATCGGCGACCAGGTGATCAGCCGCGAGGCCGCCGACACCGTCACCTC
>NZ_JBEXZD010000178.1:0-9628 GCF_040628575.1 Streptomyces sp. NPDC006393 | reverse complement strand
GAGCGAGTAACTCCCACTCCTGATCAGTGAGTTCGTGACGACGTACCACGACGCCATGATCCACCACTCGAATGATCTTTGAAGACGGACCCTAGTACCGGTCCAGACGGTGCGCGTAGGGGGTCGGCAGAGACGGTGTGCCGCCCCCGGGGAACCAAGCCGTGCAATGCTCCCGGTACGGTTCGGGAACCGACATTCCGTGCACGTGTGCGTCGTCGGTCGACCAGTAGCCGAGAAGCAGCCGGACGAGGGCCTTGTCATCGGGGAACAGGTCGCCACGTCGCAGCGCGTCGAACGCCTTGTCAAAGACCCTGTCCGGCTGCTGCGCGGCGGCCCGGCGGCGCAGCTCGGGCTCGAGCTTTCGCACCAGGGACGACCGGTTCAGGACGGCGGCCATCATCCCGCCGCTCGGCGGAAACCTCTGCTGGTAGGTGCAGCCCATGTGGCGGGCCACTCGGCCGGTGAGGCTGTCGGCGGGCTCCCGCACCGTGAATTCGCTCAGCCGCCGCTTCCAGCAGAGTCGGGCGATGGCCCTGAGCAACAGGCGTGCCGCGGCGGCGTTCTCGGCCACCAGTTCGTCCACGGTCACCGAGCCCAGCGGGTCGCCGAAGGCTCGGCCCTCCAGCACGGCATAGCCGACGGCAGCACCATCGGTCCGCAGGACCAGGGTCTGCGACCCGGGCCTCCACGTGGCCTGGGGAATGAGCCGGTTCCAGCCCGAGTGCCGTTCGTGGGTCCAGGGCCGCTGGGCGTGCGCGGCGTTGTACAGACGGATCATCGCCGGAAGATCGGCCGGAGAGCCGTCGTGGATGCCTGGGACGGAAGCTTCCAGATCGTCTCCGGCCGCCTGTTCGACGTTGCGCACGGGGATGACCAGGTGCCCCTCGGCGACGGCCCCGACGAAACCGAACCGCTCGTACACCCCCTCGACACCGTTGGACACGAAGGCGACGTCCACCCTCTGTGCCATGCCGGCCAACGCCTGGCGGAGGAGCCGGCTCATGTGTCCCTGACGTCGGAACCGGGGCTGGGTCTCCACGCCGCCGATGCCTTCCGCGGCAACGCTCACCGCACCGAACCGCTGCTGGAAGGAGAGCGCTTCCAGCTCGGCGACCGGTGCGCCGCCATCGGTCCGCAACCGGCAGTAACGCACTCGCAGACTGCGCACTTCCCGATCCGCGGCCTCGGTGTAGCCGATCCTTGGTTCATCATCCGACACGGAAGGTCCTCAACGTCCTGATCGCACGGCGGTTCCGTCACTTCCCACGGACATCAGCGATGTCCTTGCCACGTCGCTGCCGTTGAAACCCGACCGGTCGCGCGTCAAAGGGTGTCCCCGCCGCGTACGTGATGTCCGCGCAGCGGCTGCCGGGCCCAGACGGTCTTTCCTCGTGTCTCGTAGCGGGTGCCCCACTGGTCGGCGAGGCTCGCGACGATGAACAGCCCCCGGCCGGTCTCGTCGGCGGTGCGAGCATGCCTGACGCGCGGCGCGCCGGCTGCGGCGTCGGCGACCTCGCAGGTCAGCATCTGGTCACGGATCAGACGGAGGCGCAGGGGCGGGGTGCCGTGGCGGACGGCGTTGCCGACCAGTTCGCTGACGATGAGCTCGGCGGTGTACGCGGTCTCCTCGTCCACCCCCCAGACCTTCAGCCGGCGGCGGGTCGCCTGACGGGCCGTCGGCGCGGCCTCGGGGCTCGCCGGCAGGGCGGTGGTCAGCACCTGGTCCGCCGGCAGCGCCTTGGTACGGGCGAGCAGCATCAGCTGCTCGCCGGTCCCCCGGGCCCGGGTGAGGGCGCCCGCGACCCTGTCGCGCACGTCCGGCAGGGGCGTTGTGCCGGTGTCGGCCAGGAGCGGGCGCAGGGGCGCGGTCGCCGCCAGGACCTCGTCCGCGAGCGCGGTGGTGCCCAGCGCGAGAGTGCTTCCCTCGGGCAGGCTGATCGTGGTCGCCGGGAAGGGGGCGGTGCCGGCCGCGCCGAGTGGGGGGCCCGGGGGAACGGAGAGGTGGGCGGACGTACCGTCGGGAAGCACGGCGACGGGCTCGGGGAGGCCGGCGCGGGCGATGGAGCAGGTGAGCTCGACGGGGTCGTGGATCGCGACGGCGCAGCCCGCGGTGAACGGCTCGCGGTGCAGGGGGTCCTCGGGCGGAAGCGCGGCGCGTTCGGCGGCGAGACGGGCCGCGGTGTCGTTCAGGCGGGCCATGAGTTCGTCGGGCGGCAGATCCAGGGCCGCCAGCGTGTGGAGGGCCGTGCGCAGGAACCCCATCGTCGTGGCCGCGGCGATGCCCCGCCCGGCCACCTCGCCGGCCACCAGCGCGGTCCGCGCGCCGGGCAGCGGGATCGCGTCGAACCACGCGCCACCACCCTCGGGGTCGGGACGGTGCAGCGGGGACAGCTCCACGGTCGCCTGCGGGCTCGGAGGCCGGGGAAGAAGCCGGCGCTGGACGGTCGAGGCGATGACCCACTCGCGCATGTACTGTCGCGCGTTGTTGACGCAGAGCGCGGCGTGCGCGCAGATGGCGGAGGCCACCGCGACGTCGTCCTGGTCGAAGGGCTCTTCGTACCGGTGGCGGTAGAAGCTGACCACGCCCAGAGCCTGGCCGCGCAGCGCCAGCGGGGCCACGATCAGGGAGTGGGCACCCGATCGCCTGAGGGCGTCGGCTCCGGGCGGCCCGGTGGCCGGCCACGGGTCGTCCTCCGCGAGGGGGACGAGGCGCGGCCGGAGGTCGGACAGGGCGTCCGAGAAGGGCGTGCCGGCCGGCAGGCGGCGTACCTCCCCGGCCGGATGGGCCGAGGTCCCGCCTCGGTGGGCCGCTCGGCGCAGGGGAACGTTCCGGTGGACGGGAACCGTCGGAGGTTCCTCTCCGCGTACGACGTCGTCGATCACCTCGACGTCGGCGGTGCCGGCGAAGTCGGGCACCACCGCCTCCACCAGCTCCTGGCAGACGGCTGCCACGTTCGTCCGGTGACCCACCCGGCTGCGGACCGCCTCCAGGAGGGTCAGGCGGTTCAGGAGCCCGGTCATGCCGGGACGGCCTTTTCCACGTCCCGGAGGACCGCGATGACGGACGGTGCCGGACTCGGCGCGGGGACCGGGTCTGCGAGGGCGATGGTGAACATGTGCGTCCCTTCCATGCGGTCTTGTGGCTCGAGGGGGATGCGCGGCCGAACGCTCGCCGTTGAGCGCTCGGCCGCGCTGTCGGGCCGCGGCCTGTGCGGAAGGCCGGGCCCGGTTGTCTAGCGGAGCGACCTCAGGCCCGTGCGGACCTCTTCGACCAGCAGTTCCGGCTGCTCCCAGGCGGCGAAGTGGCCGCCCGCGGGGAGCCGGTTGTAGTGAACGAGATGGGGGTACGCCTGCTCCGCCCAGCTCCTGGGTGCCTGGTACAGCTCGTCGGGGAAGACACTCACGGCGACCGGCAGGCTCACGCCCTTGACGCGGAAGAAGGAGGTCGTGTTCTCCGCGTAGAGGCGAGCCGCGGACAGGGCGGTGTTGGTCAGCCAGAAGAGCGTGATGTTGTCCAGCACGTCGTCCCGGGTCAGGCCCTCGGCCTGGCCGGCGAAGGCCCGGGAGATCAAGGCGAGGCCGGCCGCGTCGTGGTCGAGCAGGAAGGCGGCCAGGCCGACGGGAGAGTCCGCGAGCGCGGTCAGCGACTGCGGGCGCGATCCCATCATGTAGGCGTAGTAGACGTGCCGGTACACGAAGTCCAGCTGCTCGACCGCCGCCTTCTCCTCGTCGGAGAGCGACAGGCCCGCGGGCAGCGGGTTGCCCGCGATCAGCGCGGCGTCGACGGCGGGCGGGACCACTCCGGCCATGTTGGTGTGGATGCCGATCAGGCCCTCGGGCTCCTGCACACCCATGAAGTCCGTGACGATCGCACCCCAGTCACCGCCCTGCGCCGCGTACCTGGTGTAGCCCAGGCGCCGCATCAGCTCTCCCCAGGCGCGTGCGATGCGCTCGGGACCCCAGCCGGTCGTGGTCGGCTTGCCCGAGAAGCCGTAGCCGGGCATCGACGGTATGACGACGTGGAAGGCGTCCGACGCGCTGCCGCCGTGCGCGGTGGGATCGACCAGCGGGTCGATGATCTTCAGCTGCTCGACGATCGAGCCGGGCCAGCCGTGTGTGACGATCAGCGGCAGAGCGTCCTCGTGCGGGGAGCGGACGTGGATGAAGTGGATGTCCAGACCGTCGATCTCGGTGATGAAGTGCGGCAGCGCCTTCAGCTTCGCCTCGACCTTGCGCCAGTCGTACTCCGTCGCCCAGTACCGCGCGAGTTCCTGGGCCGTCGCGAGCTGCGTGCCCTGCGACTGATCCGCGACGGTCTCCTTCTCGGGCCACCGCGTCGCCTCGATGCGCCGGCGGAGATCCTCCAGCTCGGCCTCGGGGAACTCGAACGTGAACGGCCGGATTGCCGACTTCTCGGCCATGGACATGTGGGTCTCCTCAAGTGTCACCGGCGACCTCGCGTCACCGGCTCCTCCACCGTCGCGCAGGCGGGTCCGGGTCGCCCCGGGGAAAACCCCGGGGGTCGCTCCCGTGGCTGGGACCACGGGGCCCGAGTTCCCGTCCGGGCCCGTCCCGTCATCGACCCGTCCCCTCATCGGATGGTGAATCCCCGGATGCGGTGAAATCCTGGTCGGGCAGCGGACCAGGAGTGACTCATGGGCGTGCCTGTCGAAGATCCGCAGGTCGGACTGCGCGGCCGGGACCGTGAGCTGGCGGCGCTGGAGAGGGTGCTGACCCGAGCGCGATCGGGCAGCAGCGCGGTCCTGGTCCTCCGCGGTGAGGCGGGCATCGGCAAGACGGCGCTGCTGGAGCGCACCGAGCGCAAGGCCGTCGGGTTCCGCGTCGCCGGTGTCGCCGGCATCGAGTCGGAGATGGAGCTGCCCTTCGCGAGCCTTCACCAGCTCTGCGGGCCCATGCTCGACCGGCTGCGTCATCTTCCCGGACCCCAGCGTGAGGCGCTGTCCGTCGCGTTCGGACTCCAGGAGGGCGAGGCGCCGAACCGGCTCCTGGTGGGCCTGGCCGTGCTCGGTCTGCTGGCCGGCGCCGCCGGGGATCGGCCCCTGGCCTGCCTCGTCGACGACGCGCAGTGGCTCGATGACGGATCCCTCCAGGCCCTGGCGTTCGCCGCCAGGCGGCTGATGGCCGAACCTGTGGCTTTGATCTTCGCCCTGCGGGATGCGGGCGGCGCTGACGCGCTGAGCGGTCTGCCGGAGCTGACCGTCGAGGGGCTCAGCGAGAGCGACGCGCGCGCCCTGCTGGCGTCGGCCGTCCCCGCGCCGCTCGACCCGCTGGTACGGGACCGGATCGTCGCCGAGGCCCACGGCAACCCGATGGCGCTGCTCCACCTGCCGCACGCTCCCGCGGAGCTCGCGGGCGGTTTCTGGCTCCCTGGCAGGCGCCCCCTGGCCGGCCGCATCGAGGACGCCTTTCAGCGGCGATTCCGATCCCTTCCGCAGGACAGTCGGCGGCTGGTGCTGACCGCCGCGGCGGAGCCGACGGGTGACGCGGGTCTGCTGTGGCGCGCAGCCGGCGCGCAGGGGATACCGGTGGGCGCCGCGGCGCCGGCGGAGGCCTCGGGACTCGTCGAGTTCGGTACCCGGGTGCGCTTCCACCACCCCCTGGTGCGCTCGGCCGTCTACCGGGGGACGTCCGCCCCTGATCGCCGGGCGGCGCACCGCGCGCTGGCGGAGGCCACCGATCCCGAGCTCGATCCTGATCGCAGGGCCTGGCATCGCGCCCGCGCCGTCAGTGGTCCCGACGAGAGCGTCGCCCTGGACCTGGAGCACTCGGCCGGCCGGGCCCGCGGCCGGGGCGGGGCCGCCGCGGAAGCCTCGTTCCTGCAAGGCGCGGCGGAATCGACCCCTGATCCCGCACGCCGTGTCACCCGTGCGCTGGCCGCGGCCGAGGCCCACGTCGACGCCGGCGGGGCCGAACGGGCGCGCACCATGCTGGCGATCGCGGAGGCCGGTCCACTCGACGATCCGCAGCGCGCCCGCCTAGAGCGGCTGCGGGCCCGTCTGGTGTTCTCCCAGGTGCGCGGCGGTGACGCGCCGCGGCTGCTGCTCGACGCGGCACATCGGCTGGCCCCCGTCGACGCCGCCCTTGCCCGTGACACGCTGCTGGAAGCACTGGGCGCCGCGATCTTCGCCGGCCGCCTGGGGGAAGGGCCCGGGCAGCGGGAGGTCGCCGAGGCGGCTCGCGCCGGCCCGCCGCCACCGACGCCCCCGCGGATGATCGACGTCCTCCTGGACGGTATGGCGAGCCGGATCATCGACGGCCACGCCGCGGGTGCCGACGCCCTCAGGCGCGCACTGCGCGTCGTCCGGAGTGAGCAGAGATCCGGGGGGAGGGACACGGACAGGCGCTGGCTGTGGCCGGCGTTCCGCGTCGCGCCCGAGCCTCTCGCACCGGACCTGTGGGACGACGACGCGTGGCAGGATCTGGCCACCGGCGCCGTCGGCCTCGCCCGTGAGGCGGGGGCGCTCGCCGTCCTCCCGATGGCGCTGACCTACCAGGCGTGCTTCCACGTGCACACCGGCGCGTTCGACACCGCGGCGGCTCTCATCGACGAAGCGACGGCGATCTCGGAGGCGACGGGCGGCGCGCCCATGATGTACACCTCGCTCCTGCTCGCCGCATGGCGCGCACAGGAGTCCCAGGCGCTGGAGCTCATCGCGACCACCGTCGAAGAGGTGGTCGCCCGGGGCGAGGGACGTTCGCTCGGCCTCGCCGAGTACGCGACCGCGCTGCTGAACAACGGCCTCGGCCGTTACGACGCCGCGCTGGCGGCCGCGACGCGCGCGAGCGCATACGAGGACCTGGGGTTCTTCGGGTGGGCCCTGGCCGAACTGGTCGAGGCGGCCGTACGCGGTGGGCGCCCCGAGGCCGCCGGCCCGGCCCTGGACACGCTCACCGAGCGGACGGGCGCCAGCGGTACCGAGTGGGCCCTGGGCGTGGGAGCCTGCTCGCGCGCGCTCCTGAGCGACGGCGAGGCCGCCGACGCGCTCTACCGGGAGGCGATCGAGCATCTCGGGCACTGCCGGGTCGCCGTTCAGCTGGCCCGCGCCCGCCTGCTGTACGGCGAGTGGCTGCGCCGCCGAAACCGCCGTCAGGAAAGCCGTGCGCAGCTGGGCCCCGCCTATGAGGTGTTCAGCCGGATCGGAGCCGACGGTTTCGCCGAACGCGCCCGCAGGGAGCTGCTGGCGACCGGAGAGACCGTACGCAAGCGGACGCTCGGCGCCGACGCCGGACTCACGAGCCAGGAGGCCCAGATCGCCAGGCTGGCCAGAGACGGGAACACCAACTCGGAAATCGCCGCTCAGCTGTTCATCAGCCCGCGCACGGTGGAGTGGCATCTCGGCAATGTGTTCACCAAGCTCGGAGTCGCCTCCCGCCGACACCTCCGGTCGGTGCTGTCCCCTTGACAGCACCCGGGACGCGCATGCCATGACCCGCCGGATGGACAGGCCCTAGAAGACGCTCATGCCGACGAGGACGGCGGAGACGAACAGGACCGTTCCGCCCACCAGGGCGACCGTACGGGAGTGGCGGCGCAGCGAGGTGCGCAGGCCGGGTCGGCGCGCGGGCACCCGGTGCACGCTGGTGTTCCAGCCGGTGTCCGGCGCCGGGGCCCGGGACTGCGGCGGCGACTGCGGCTGCGGCTGGGCGGTATGCGCCGGGGCGCCGTGGGCGGGGCCGTGGTGGTGTGCCGGCAGGACGGCCGGGGCCGGGTGAGGCCCGTGGCCGGTGCCCGGCCGTTCCGGCGGCAGCGGTTCGGGGGTGCCGCGCCAGGCGCCGCTGCGGAACCAGTCCGCCGCCTGCCGTGCCGTGGGCCGCTCCTCGGGCCGTTTGGCGAGCATGCTCAGCAGGTAGGCCTCGAAGGCGGGCGGCAGCGCGGCGCCGCGCTGGTGCGGCGGCACGGGCGGGGCGTCGACGTGCTGGTACAGCAGCATGGTCGCGGACTCCGCCTCGAAGGGCGGGTGACCCACGGCCAGTTGGTAGAGCACACAGCCCAGCGAGTACAGGTCGGAGGCCGGGCTCGCGGGGGTGCCGATGGCGCGTTCGGGCGCCAGGTACAGGCCGGTGCCGACGATCTGGCCCGTGGTGGTGAGCCCGGCCGACGGGTCGTCGACGAAACGCGCGATGCCGAAGTCACCGATACGGACCGAGCCGTCGCGGTCGCTGAGCAGATTGCCGGGTTTGACATCCCGGTGCACGATGCCCCGCGCGTGCGCGGCGGCCAGGCCCTCGGCCGTCTGCTGCGCCACCTGGGCCAGCCGGTCCGGTGCGAGCGGCCCGCCGGCGGCCAGTTCCCCGGCGAGGCTGTCGCCCTCGACGAGTTCCATGACGAGGAAGCAGCGTCCCTGCCAGGTGCCGAAGTCGAGCGTGGCCACCACGTGCGGATGGTGCAGCTGCGCCGAGGTCTGCGCCTCCAGCCGGAACCGTGCCTCGGCCGAGGCGTCCGCGTCGTTCAGCAGCAGTTTGACCGCGACCGGGCGGCCGAGCACCTGGTCCAGGGCCCGCCAGACCTCGCCCATCCCGCCACGTCCGATGACCGTGTCCATCCGGTATCGATCCGCCACCAGCACCCGTGACCCACCCTTGTTCCCCGAAAGTCCCGCCCTCAACCGGCCCATCCTAACGATCACTTGGCATGCCGACGACCGGCGCCTGCCGCGCCCCTACGGGTGAAATGCACAGAATCGCTCTACGTACAAATATGTAGAGCTGATCATGTATGTCATGGTCGCCGTATCCACTGATCCGCTCGGGAAAGGGAGGACGACCTTGGACCCTTTGACGTGGCTGCTCATCCCGCTGGCAACCGCGATCATGGCAAGCCTCTGGAGCTGTTGCACGGGGCGCCGACGGCGCGCCGACGACTGGACGGACGTACAGCGCTACGACCGCCTGCGGGCGGCACTGGCACGCGCGGCCGCCGCCGCTCCCTCCACCCCCTGAAGACCCCTGACCAACCCCTTCCGACCGCCCCCTGACCATCCGTCAACGCAGCAGCAGCTGCACGCCGCCCACGACCGTCGCCGCGATCACCAGTTGCTCGAACAGCCGCTGATTGATCCGGTGCACGGCCCACCTGCCGAACAGCGCCCCGGGCAGCACGAACACCGCGAGCGCCGCGTCCAGGAACAGTGAGCGGCCGTCGATCAGGCCGAGCCCCGCGCTGAAGGGCACTTTGGAGACGTTGACGACGAGGAAGAAGAACGCCGACGTCCCCAGGAAGCCGAGCTTGCGGAAGCCGGCCGACAGCAGGTACATCGACATCACCGGGCCGCCCGCGTTGGCGACCATGGTGGTGAAGCCGCCGAGGACACCGTAGGAACGGGCCTTGACGCGGCCGGCCCGGGTGGTGACCGCTTCCGGTTCCACCGCCCGGTCGGCCGCCCGGCGGCGCCATACCGTCACGGCCGCCATCAGCAGCAGGATCGCGCCGATCGAGGTCCGTACGACGGTGTCGTCGGCCCACACCAGGAACAGCGTGCCGACGACCACGCCGGCCCCGACGGCGGGGAACAGCCGCCACAGGGTGGGCCAGTGGGCGTGCCGCCGGTAGGTGAGGACGGCGAGCACGTCCCCGGTGATCAGGACCGGCAGCAGCACCCCGGTGGAG
>NZ_JBEXZD010000177.1:0-9762 GCF_040628575.1 Streptomyces sp. NPDC006393 | reverse complement strand
ACCCCGCCCGAGGTGTGGCAGCTGGTCAAGGACGCCGCCACCTTCGTGCACAACGCCCCGCACGTCGTCGCCGTCGAGGCCCTGACCACCGGCGGCGCGGCACCGGCGGCGCGCACGACCCGGTGGACGGTCCTCCTCAACGGCAGCAGAACCACCTGGACCCAGCAGGAACACGCCGAGCCCGGCCCCCTCCTGCGCTTCGAGCAGACCGACGGCGACCTGGAGGAGCTGTCCGGCCACTGGACGCTGCACCCGACCCCGGCCGGCACCACCGTCAGCCTCCGCCTCGGTTTCGAACTCGGGGTCGACGGCCTGACCCCGCTGCTGGAACCCATGTGGACCCAGTCGCTCCAGGCCCACGCCGACGCCCTGCTGCGCGCCCTGTCCGCCACCGCCGCCCACGCCCGCACCGGGAGCGATCCGTGCGCCACCACCTGAACTTCCTCGACACCACCGTCCGCTTCGACGTCGACGACGCCGCGCAGGCCGCCTTCGAGCCCGTCCGCCGCTTCTTCCGCCACCTGCTGTCCCCGACGGCGCACCGCCCGCCCGCCTTCCGGATCGCCGTGCACCCCTACGACCCGGACCGTGACGTCGACGCGCAGGTGTGGCGGATCCCGCGCTCCACGATCCGGCGCAGCAGCGCCCCCGAGTTCACCTTCGACGCCCACCGCGTCGACACCGGCACCCGCACGCTGTACGTCAACCGCGCCACCCTGCTCGACGCGCCCGCCGACACCGCCCACGACACCGCGTTCCTGCTGCGCGTCACCGCCGGCTCCACCGTCCAGGTCATCGACTTCGTACGGGACCTCGTCATCCGCCGGCAGGAACAGCTCGGCACCGTGGTGCTGCACGCCTCCGGCGTCGCCCGCGGCGAGGAGGCGGTCGCCGTCGCCGGGCCCAAGGGCGCCGGGAAGACCACCACCCTGCTGTCCGTGCTGCGTCACGGCGGCTGGCGGTACTTCACCGGTGACAAGCTGTTCTGCACCCTCGACGGCGAGCAGGTCCTCGTCCACCCCTGGCGCGACTGCCCCTACGTCGGTGTCGGCACCATCCGCTCCGACGAGCGCCTGGCACGCCTCGTCCGCGACAGCACCCGCAGCGACCCCGGCCGGCTCGACCCCTCGCACAAGATCCTCCTCGACCCCGACCGGTTCGAGGAGTGGCTCGGCAGCCCGTTCGATCCCCGGCCGCGCAGGCTCGCCACCGTGCTGCTGCCGCAGGTCCGCCCCGGCGAACCCCTCGCCGTGCGCCGCCTGGAGGACGACAACGAACGCTGGGCCCACCTGAACAAGATCGTGGACCGCCAGGCCGACACGACCTTCTTCACCTGGCAGTCCTACCTCGTCCCCGACTACAGCGCGTTCTACCGCTCCCTGTCCCGGCTGCGCGCCGCGCTGCGTCCCGTCGACATGATCCGCCTGACCGGCACCCTCGACGTCGACCTCGACGACGTCCTCGTCCGGGCCCGTGCCACCGCCGCCGCCGCCGGGATGTGCCCATGACCGCCGCACCCGCCCTGCGCATCGCCCTGGTCGGCCTGTCCGGCTCCGGCAAGTCCACCGGCGCCGCGCACATCCGCACCTGGGCCCGTCACACCGGCCGCAGCCACGCCCGCATCCCCCTCGCGAAGCCGCTGTACGACCTCCAGGAGCAGGTCTACCGCACCGCCGGCACCGCCCTGCCCGCCGGCGCCCAGGACCAGCAGCTCCTGGAGGGGCTCGCGGGCGCGCTGCGCCGCATCAACCCCGAGGCGCTGGTCGCCGACTTCCTCGCCCGCCTCGCCACCGCCCGCGCGGACGTGATCGTCAACGACGACCTGCGCGATCCCCACGTCGACGCCCCCGCCCTGCGCCGCCACGGCTTCCGCGTCCTGCGGATCACCTGCGCCGAGGAGCTGCGGCTCAAGCGCCTGGCCGAACGCGGCGACCTGACCCGCGCCGACGCCTCCACCCGCCACATCGACCTCATCGAACCGGACGCCGTCGTCGACAACAGCGCGAGCCCCGAGGCGTACCGGGACGCCGTCCACGACCTGCTGAGGAGCTGGCTGTGATCCTGACCGGACCCGAGATCCGCGCGGAGGTCGAGGCGGGCCGCATCCACATCAGCGACTTCGACCCCGAACGCCTCGAACCGAACAGCTACGGCTTCCGGCTCGCCGAGGACGTCCTCTGGTACGACGGCGACGTCATCGACTGCTTCGAGGCGCCGCGGGCCCGGGCCACCACGATGGGCCCCGACGGCATGGTGCTGCGGCCCGGCCGGCTGTATCTCGGCGGCACCATGGAGGCGATGGGCAGCCCTCACTACGCGGCCACCCTCTACGCCTGCCGTTCCGCCTCCACGCTGGGCATCTGGATCCAGTACTCGGCACCGCTCGGCCACAGCGGGGCCGTCTTCCCCTGGACGCTGGAGATGAAGGTCGCCCAGCCCGTCCGGGTCTACGCCGGCATGACCATCGGCAAGCTGGCGTTCTGGGCGATGCGCGGCGAACCGGCCGCCTACCGCGGCAAGTACAGCGGATCGTCGTCGGCCGTGGCGTCCCGGTTCAGCCTGGAGCGGCCCCGTGCCGGACGCTGAACTGCTGCGCGTGTTCACCGGACTCGCCGCCCTCCTCGTGGCCGCCCACGCCACCGGGCGGCTGTTCGGGCGGCTCGGCCTGCCGCCGGTCGTCGGTGAGATCACCGGCGGGCTGCTGCTCGGGCCCACCCTGCTCGGGCAGTTCGCTCCCCAAGCCCACCGGTGGCTGTTCGCCGCGGGCCACGGCGAGGCGACGGCCCTGGTGCAGCAGCTGGGCCTGCTCCTGCTGATGTTCACGGCCGGCACACAGATGCGCGGCGCGTTCTCCCGCGACGACGGACGCACCGTCGCGGTGATCGCCGTCGTGGGCATGGCCGTTCCGTTCGCGTGCGGACTGCTGCTGACCGGGGCGGTCGACGAACGGCACCTGATCGGGCCCGCGGACAGCCCGGCCGCCCTCACCCTCGTCGTCGCCTGCGCCATCGCCGTCACCAGCATCCCCGTGATCTCCCGGATCATGCTGGACCTCGGCATCGCCGCGACCGGCTTCGCACGGATCGTGCTGTCGGTCGCGGTGCTGGAGGACGTCGTCCTCAACGTGGTGATCTCCGTCGCCGTGGGCCTGGCGGCCACGGCCGGCGGCAAGGACCCGGCGGGGGCGGCCGCCTTGCTCGGCATCGACTCCGCGGCGGGCGCCGCTCTCTACCACGCGGGCGCCTCCCTGGCCGTGTTCGCCCTGGCGTTCGCGGCCCGCCCGAGGACCGCGCGGCGCCCCGCCACCGTCCCCGTGACCATGTCGGTGCTGCTGCTGACCGCGGCGGCCTGCCTCTTCCTGGGCGTGGCACCGTTCCTGGGCGCCTTCGCCGTGGGCCTGGTGACCGGCGCCCGTGTCCCGTCCCAGATCACCGGCTTGGCCACGGGCTTCTTCATCCCCGTCTACTTCGCCTCCGTAGGCCTGCGGCTGGACCTGGTCCACGCCTTCTCCCCGTGGTCGGCGGCGGCCTTCCTCACCTGGGCCTGCGCCGCCAAGACCGCCGGTGTCTACGGGGCGGCCCGGCTCACCGGCCGTCCCCCGCGCGCCTCGGCCGACCTCGCCGTCGCCATGAACGCCCGCGGCGGTCCCGGCATCGTCCTCGCGACCGTGGCCCTCGACGCGGGCATCATCGCGGAACACTTCTTCACCACCCTGATCCTGACCGCGGTCCTCACCTCCCTCCTGGCGGGCTGGTGGCTGCACCACGCGGTCCGCCGGGGCGCGATCCCGGCCCCCGACGAGCCCCCCACCCCCACCACCACTCCGGTCGGCGCTCCCGTCCCGGCCTCCGCCCGTGGCGACGCTCCCGTCCCGGCCTTAGCCCGCCGGTCCGCCCCCGTCCCGGAAGCCCTCCGGCCCCCCGCCGCGGAACCACCCCCGCCGCCCGGACCGTCGCCCGGACCGCCGTCCGGACAGCCACCCGGACCGCCGTCCGGACAGCCACCCGCCCGTCCCCGCTTCCGGCGCACCCCCACGCCCCGTCACCTGCCCGTCGCCGTCCCGGAAGAGAGAAGCACCGGCCCATGAACGCCATCCACCCCGCCGACGCCCGCGGCCCCGTCGTCGTCATCGTCGACGCCTACTCGACGGCCCGCCATCTGACCCCCCTGTTCCGCGCCCGCGGCCACACCTGTGTCCATGTGCAGAGCACCCCCACCGTCCCGGCGGTCTACGCCCCCTCCTTCCGCCCCGGCGACTTCGCGGCGCACGTCGTCCACACCGGCGACCTCGCCGCCACCCTCGCCGCCGTGGCCCGCCACGAGCCCGTCGCGCTGCTCGCCGGCATCGAGAGCGGAGTGGAGCTCGCCGACACCCTCGCCGAGAGCCTCGGCCTGCGCGGCAACGGCACCGCGCTCAGCCCCGCCCGCCGCGACAAGTTCCGGATGACCGAGACCGTCAAGGCCGCGGGCCTGCCCGGCGCCGAGCAGATCCTCGCCGGCGACCGCGACACACTCCTGGACTGGTACGGCCGGCAGACCGGCCGGGTCGTCCTGAAACCGGTCAGCAGCGCCGGCAACGACGGCGTCCACTTCTGCGACAGCGCCGAGGACGTCCTGCGCGCCTTCGGCACCCTCATCGGCACCGACAGCGCGCTGGGCCAGCACAACTCCACGGTCCTGGCCCAGGAGTACCTCAGCGGCTCGGAGTACTACGTCAACACCGTCAGCCTGGACGGCCGCCACCACGTCTGCGACATCTGGAAGACCCAGCACCTCGACGTCAACGGCGTACGCGACCTGCTCGGCGGCTCCCAGCTCATGGTGCGCCACGGCCCGGAACAGGACCGGCTCGTTCCCTACACGCTCGGCGTCCTGGACGCCCTCGGCATCCGCAACGGCCCCGCCCACACCGAACTGAAACTGACCCCGGACGGCCCCCGGCTGATCGAGACCGGCGCCCGCGTCTGCGGCGCGGACCTGCCCCTGCTCACCTCCGCCGCGATCGGCGCCGGCCACCTGGAACGGACCGTCGAGGCCCATGTACGGCCCGAGGAGTTCGCCGGGCTGTGCGGCACCGACTACGAGGTGGCCCGGCACGCCACCGTCGTCAACATGATCGCGCCCGACTCCGGCACCCTGCGCGGCTATCCGAAGATGGCCCGGCTCAAGGCGCTGGAGAGCTTCCGCTGCACCCTGGAGCGCGCCACCCCGGGCGGCCCGGTCCACCGCACCGTCAACGACTTCACCTACCCGATGCTCGTCCATCTCCTCCACGAGGTGGAGGGCGTGGTGCTGCGCGACTACATGACGGCCCGCTACCTCGACGGAGAAGGCTTCTATGACATCGTCTGACCGCTGGGCGCCGGCCGCCGGCCCCGCCCTCGTCCTCGGCTACTGCGTCATCAACTCCGCGAAGTCCGTCCTCGAAGGCGCCCTCGTCCAGGACCTGTCGCCGGAGTTCCTGGCCCTGAACGCCTTCCTGCTGGCCCAGCTGTTCTACTTCGTGGTCTGCCGTGACAAGCGGGCCCTGGTGGTCGCCGTCCGGCGCAACTGGGCGGACCTGCTGGCCTTCAACGTCTCCACGACCGTCAGCTGGGTGGCGGTGCTGTACGCGTTCACCGTCTTCGAACCGGTCGTCGCGAACTCCGTCATCATCGGCCTGATCCCCAGCCTGACCATCCTCATCGGCAAGGGGCTGCGGCCGGGCACCAGGGCGCTGCCGCTGGAGCTGTTCGCCGCCGGGTGCGTCCTGTGCGCGATGGGCTTCCTCCTCACCACCAGCTGGTCCGGTTCCTCGGCGGTCGGCGGGGTGTCCACGGCCGAGCTGGTGTTCGGTGTGACCGCCTGTGTGCTGACGGCGGTGGCCGTCGTCGGCAACACCTTCTTCACCAAGCGGCTGAGCGAGGGCGGCATGACGGTCCCGCAGATGATGGCGTCCCGTTTCGTGCTGCTCATCGTGACCACGTTCGTGGTCATGACGGTCCGCGACAGCGCGGCCCCCTACACGGCGGGCACCCTCACGGCGATCGCCGCCATCGGCTGCGTC
This sequence comes from Streptomyces sp. NPDC006393, assembly GCF_040628575.1. Lineage (NCBI taxonomy): Bacteria > Bacillati > Actinomycetota > Actinomycetes > Kitasatosporales > Streptomycetaceae > Streptomyces > Streptomyces sp. NPDC006393. Next base: position 3,716 of record NZ_JBEXZD010000177.1, on the reverse strand, counting down.
GGTGTGATCATCTCCCTGTATCTGCTCCAGCAGGGCATCGTGCGCACCGAACCCATCACGGTGTCCATGCTGTTCGGCACCAACCTGGCCATCACCTACGTCGTCCAGTTCTTCGACCCGAGGCTCCACCAGTCGGCCACCTCGCTCATCGGCACGGCCGCCCTGTGCCTGTCGATCTGCCTGGGCGCCTGGGCCCGCATGAGGAATCGCCCCGAACCCGGGGCCACCGCCACCGCTTCCGCTGCCACCACCGCCACCACCGCCACCACCGCCACCAACGCCACCAGCGCTTCCACCGTGACCACCGCGTCCCGGGCCTCGACGTGACGTTCGGGTGAGGGAGTCGGACGACAGGACCCGGGGGGCGTCTCGCCCCCTAGGACGCCGCCGCGAGGGCGGGCGCGGGCGCCGTGCCGGGCTGCGCCGGCCCCCGTGCGGTCCGGCCGCGGCGGCCGGCGAAGACATAGAGGCGCAGGACGACGAAGCGGCCCGTGCCGGCGAGGCCGGAGGCGCCGAGGTAGACGGCCTGCTGGGTCAGTACGCCGGGGGAGGACTGCACCAGGTGCAGGACGTGGACGGCGAGGCCGGTCGTCAGGAAGGCGGCTGTCGCCGAGCCCGCGGACTGCCAGTGCTCCCGCCATCCGGCGCCGCGCCCTCGGGCGAAGGTGAAGCGGGCGTGGAGTTCGGTGCACAGCAGGGTGGAGACGACGGTGACGGCCGCGTTCGCGACCGCCCAGGGCATGGTCGTGGCCAGAAGCGGCACCGAGAAGCCGCAGAGGACTCCGACGCCGCCACCGAGGACCACGAACCGCACAAAGGATGCGACGGGCCCGGGGGTGGCCCAAAGGATCCGCTTCTCCTGCATGGCGCCCTCCTCCGGCTCGCTGTTTCTGACAATGGAAACGCTACGTTGCATTCGTGATTCCAGCAACAGACTTGTTGCGCGTTGTCACCATCAGTGCAGATGAAGGCAGAGAATTCGTTGCAACAACCTTGACTCTAACGCAACGACCCCCCATCCATGCGTTGCAATGGATGGGGGGTGAACGCTATAGGGGAGACAGCGCGGGACACCCGTGCCGCGCGGGGGCGGCTCTCACGCCGCCAGAGCGCCCTCCCGGGTCTCTGGGGCACGCACCGCCGCGGTCACGGTGAGCGCCGACAGCAGCAGCAGATACGCGCACACCAGCCAGGGCGTCCTGGACGCCACCAGATACAGCGAGGTGGCCAGCAGCGGCAGCAGTCCGCCGCCCAGCACCGCCCCGGTCTGATAGCCGAGAGAGGCGCCGCTCATCCGGACCCCGGTGCGGAACAGTTCGCTCAGCCAGGCCGCCTGAGGACCGAACATGGCGTCGTGGAAGACGTTCACACCGATCACCACGGCGATCCCGGCCAGCAGGGGAGAACCCGTGTCGACGAGGAGGAAGAACGGCGCGACGTACAGTGCGCTGCCCACCGCCCCGAACAGGAACACCGGCCGGCGCCCGAACCGGTCCGACAGCGCCCCCCACACCGGGGCGGTGAGCATGCTGAGTGCCGCGCTGACCGTGATGACCGTGACACCGAGACCCTTGCCGTGATGGCCGTGATCGGTGAGATAGAACAGCACGAAGATGGTGTAGAAGTACGAGACGGCGGTCTGGGACACCCGCAGGCCGACGGCCAGGACCAGCGGGCCACGGTGGTGGCGCAGCGTGTCGTACACCGGTCGTTCCACCCGGGGCGCGGCCGTGAACGCCTCCGGGTCGTCGATCGTGGCCCGCAGCACCAGCCCGACGACGATCAGCACCAGACTCGACAGGAACAGCACCCGCCAGCCCCAGACGGCGAACTGGTGGTCGTCCAGCAGTGCCTGGGTCAGCGCGAACGCGCCGGAGGACAGCAGCAGCCCCAGCGAGGAGCCCGACATCGCGAAGCCGCCCCACAGCCCGCGCCGCGCCGAGCGGGCGCTCTCCACGGTGAGCACGGCGGCCCCGCCCTGCTCGGCACCGACCGCGAACCCCTGGACGATGCGCAGGACCACCATCAGCACCGGTGCGAGCAGCCCGGCCTGCCGGTAGGTCGGCAGGGCGCCGACCAGGGCGCTGGCCAGGCCCATCGTGAACAGGGACACCACCAGCACCGGTTTGCGCCCCCAACGGTCGCCGAAGTGCCCGGCCGCCGCGGCACCCAGCGGTCGCGCGGCGAACCCGACGGCGTAGGTGGCGAAGGCGGCCAGGACCCCGGCGACCGGGTCGAGAGAGGAGAAGAACAGCTTGTTGAAGACCAGAGCGGTTGCGGTGCCGTAGAGGTAGAAGTCGTACCACTCGACGGCGGAGCCGATCATGCTCGCGACCGCGATGCGTCCGGTGGCCGCCGGCCGGCGCGGGGACGGCGCGGCGGACGTCACCTTGGGCGCCGACGGGGATCCCGTGAGGGTGTTCTGGGTCATGGTCCGTCCTGACAGGTCCGTGGATCGTGGGGGCCGGCAGCGGTCGCGTGCCGGTCGAAGTGCGTTGCGGGAACGGCGATGTAGACGGCCGCCGCGCTCGCCGCGACCGGCCCGTCCACGCCGCCGACGTGCAGGTCCGCGGTGGCGTACGCCTTCCGGCCGGCCACGGCCGTACAGCTCGCCCGCACCCGCAGCGGCTCCTCGAGCGGCACCGGGGCGAGGAACTGGACCTCCAGCCGGCCGGTGACGTTGGGCCGGTTGAGCGCGCGCCACACCGCCAGGCTGGTGGCCTCGTCGAGCACCGCGGCGACGATGCCGCCGTGCGCGATACCGGGGGCGCCCTGGTGCACCCGCCCGAGGGACAGCTCCGCGAGGACACCCCGCTCGTCCTCCTCGACGACCCGCAGGCCCAGACCGGGCGAGGGCCCGCACCCGAAGCAGGAGGGATGGTCCGGCACATGCGGCACCCGCACCCGCGGCTCCCCCAGCAGCACCGGCGAGCACGGCGGCCGGGCCCCGCCGGGCGGCACGGCCCGCTCGGACGCCGCGCCGGCCGCCGCGCCGTGCCGGTGCACCGCCGCGTCGTGCCGGTGCACAGCCGCGCCCGTCATCGGCTCTGCTCTTGCCGTTGCGGGCGCGGCTCGCCGGCGGCGGGCAGCGCACGGGTGGTGTGCTCCAGGGCCCGCAGCACCGGCGCCGTCAGCAGCGCGACACCGGCGAACACCGCCGTCAGCAGCAGCCAGCCCGCCGGGCCCAGCCCCACCACCGCTGTGACGGCGAGCGGCCCCAGCACCGCCTGCACGGTGACACCGAGGTTGAAGACCGACAGGTACTCCGCGCGCCGCCCCTCGGGCGCGTGGTCCACCGGCAGCGCCCAGCCCGCGATCGACTGCCACAACTCGCCCACCGTCAGCGTGCCGACCGCCAGCACCAGCAGCACCAGCGCCCCGGCGCGGCCCGGGCCCGCGCTGGCGGCCAGCAGCAGCCCGGTCGCGGCCAGCAGCCACGCCGCCCACCACAGGGACCGGCGGCTCTGGCCCTCCTCCCGGACGCCACGGCTGAAGCGGATCTGCAACCCGATCACCAGCGCCGTGTTCAGCGCGAACAACAGCGGGACCACGGCCACCGGCGCGGAGGTGTGCCGCACCACCCACAGCGGCACACCCACGTTCAGCATCGTCTGGTGCAGCACCAGCACCCCGTTGAGCCCGGTCACCGCGAGAAACCGCCGGTCGCCCAGCCCACGTGGCAGCCAGGTGCGGCGTGCGGACACGGCGGAGCCGCG
>NZ_JBEXZD010000176.1:0-9923 GCF_040628575.1 Streptomyces sp. NPDC006393 | reverse complement strand
CTTGAGCCAGCTGTCGCCGGTGCCCACGGAGCAGTCGTGCATGTCATTGCACATGTTCGGTACGACGAAGGAGACCGTGGGGAGCTTGGTGTAGTCGGTGGGGAAGCTGGAGAACGGCAGGTGGTGGGAGGAGTCCCCGGCGGTGGGGAAGTCCGCCCAGGGTGCGTGCTTGCGCCGGTAGTCGCCGCTGCTGCAGCCGGTGTATCCGGCGCTCGGCAGGTCTTCGGAGTACGCCTTGAACGTGTGTCCTGCGTCGATGAGCTGCTGACCCAGGTTGCCGCCGGTGAAGTTGTGGGGGCAGCTGTCGTCGGTGATGCCCTGCGGGGAGCCGGAGAAAAGGCTGATGTAGTTGGGCTGGCTGGGGTGGGTGACGCCGAAGGACTGGGTGAACAGGGCCCCCTGGGCGGCCAGCGACTTGAAGTACGGCGCGGTGTCCAGAATGTCGCCGTAGTCGTGGTTCTCGAAGGGGACAACCACGACGTGGTCGTAGCGGGGGATGACGGTGGCTGCGGCGGCGTGGTCGCCCGGGCCGGCGAGTACCAGACCGAGGAACGCGCCGGGGGCCATCATGGCCAGTGCCGATCTTCGGAGTGTGGTGGCCAGGCGTGGAAACGGCACGGTGAACCTCCTGGGGAGACGAGAGTTCGCAGGTGAGCGCAGCGAGGCCCGCGCCCATGCGCCGAGGTGCGTCTTCGGTGCAGGCGCGCATGGCTGTTCCCGTGTGGATGCGCTCAGCCGGAATGCGAGGGTCCGCCTGGTCTACTCCCTCACCGGACAGCCGTGTGACACCGGCATGCCAATGGCGATTCTGCGTCAGACGCGGTGGGCCGGATCCGTCCGGGTTTGCCTCCGGTCTGGAACGCCCTTCTGGTGGCGCAGGGGGTGAAAGGGCCCGGAAGAGGGCTGTCACAGCCAGCCGCGCCGGGAGGCGGCGAGTGCCAGCTGGAAGCGCGTCGTGGTACCCGTCCGGTGTGCAAGCCGCTCCATGTATCTGCTCAAGGTCCGCCGGCTGACGTCGAGCCGTCGGGCGATGTGCTCGTCGGTCATCCCGGTCGACATCAGCTCCAGGATGCGCCGTTCCATGGGGGTCAGCTGCGGCGGGCAGGGACCTGTGGCGTGCATGGGGAAAGCACTGTGCCAGGCGAGTTCGAACAGTTCATGGAGGGCAGAGAGGAGCCCAGATTCGCGCACCATGAGCATCTGCCGCTGTCGCCGCGCGCCGGCGGTCAGACCGAGTAGGGCGCAGCGGCCGTCGTAGATCCTCAGCTCCGTCGGCAGGGCGGAGACGACCCTTGCCTGTATCCCCAGCGCGACACCGGGCCGTACGGCCTCACGGTAGTAGGCGGAGTCCTCCACGGCCGCCTTGGCATACACGACACGGTGGAGCACGCCCTGGGTCAGGAGCGCGGTGGCGAATCGGGACGGCGGCTCGTGATCTGCGGGGTGCGGTACGAAACGCAGGACCTCGTGCCGCGCCGAACGTTCTGCCTGCTCGATGCGCTCGCTGATCTGGACGTCCGCGATGACTTCGAAGGCGTCCTCATGCCCAGCTGCCGGCATATGCTGCCGATAGTTCCGGTAGGCGTTCTCGGCAGCCACCTGGGCCTGCAGCACGTCAACCGTCCTTTCCTGCGTCAGGCACTGGAGCGCGGAACTGGGCTCGACCGGCTCCGCGTCCTGTCCGTGCCGCCCGCCGCACGCCAGTCCCCGCTGTGCGAGCCGATCTACCGCACCGCGGGCCTCGCTCACCCCGACATGCAGCGCATCGGCGATCGCCGTGACGGGTACCGGCCCGCACTCAAGCAGGTGGAGGTAGGTCCTGGCCTCCAGTCCTTTCAGCCCCAGGGTGCGCAGGTGCCGCTCCGACAGCCGCGTCGGCGCCGGGGAGCCCTTGCCGTGAGAGGGGCGGGGCCACAGGCCGGGGGCAGGGTCCTGGCGCATCAACCCGTACCCTCCCAGCCCGCGGCCTGCGCCCGGCCCCAGCTGCGCCAGTCCTCCGCCACCGCGGACGCGGGATCGATCGCGGCCCCGCGCCGGTGCGCAACCGCAACCGGTGTCCGCAGCCGGGCGCGGGCCTCGGCCAGGGCCTCGCGAGATGTGGGAGCGTCGACGACGAAGGTCTGCGTACCCGCACGTCCGTCGGTCGTCGTGGTCGCCATGGTCACGAGCCAGCGCAGGCTGTGAGAAGGGCGCGGTGCCGACGGGATGAAGGGCTGCCCAGGGGCAGGAGCCGACCGGCGGGAGAAGCCGCTTTCTCCCGACTGGCGCGGTGCATGGAACGCGGCCGGGTCCTCCCACACTGGTTCGCGGTGCGGCATCTGACGGGTGAGTTCGGAGGACAGCATGGTGGGGGTCTCCTCGGGCTTGAAGGGAAGCCGACGCCTGTCGCCGTGGAGGCGGTCGCGGGCGGTGCGGCAGTGCCAGCATCTGCTGGACGCGGACCCTGCGCGTCCGGCGCGGGAAGTCACATCAGGTCGTTCCCGAGGAGGTCCGCCACGTCCTGTACCTCCGGAGGAGTACACCCCGGGGGCTTTGGACACCTCTCGTGTCTCAATAGTCACAAGGGGTGACGGGTGATCCCGTGGGGGCGTATGAGGGGATAGCGCGAGGCGCGCCCGCGCCAAGGGCGTCCTCCAGGGGGCCGCTGTCAGGAGCGTGATCGTGCTTTGGCGCTACGCAGACGGCAGCGCTCGGTTGCCGTGCCGGCTGTGAGTGAGAGGACGTCGTGCTGCCTCCTGGGCGACGGGTGCCGGATGCCGTCGGTGAGAAGGCGGCGGCCATGCGATCAGGCCGGGAGTGCCTGCGTCTTCGACGTACACGGAAACGCCCGCCGGACCCAGGCGTTGACGGCATGTGAGGGCACGCCGAGGCCGAGCAGGGTGATCGGTTCGACGGCACAGCCTGGCGGCCTCTGCGGCCTCGCAGCGGGTGACGCCGTAGGGGACGCCGCACACATGCCTCTGGCACAGCGCCACGCGCGCCGCGTTCTCCGCACGGCGGTGGACAACAAACCCTGTCCGTTCCGCACGCCGCACGGATGGGCCGCCACACCAACCGCGCACATGGCGTGTCGGTCGGCATCAAGCCGCAGGAAGGCCGGTGAGCGACCGGACGGAGCTCTGCCGACTGCAACGAAACTGACGGTTTGCCGGTTCCATCCTCGCTGTCGCATGGCACAAGTGCGCCATGCGTTCAATCTCGCCACGGGCAACTCCTCCCCAGGCTGCCTCGGTTGAGCCAAGCTGATCGGCCGTCCGGCTCACGTTTTCCGGACAGGCCCGATCGATTGCGGTCGCACCTCACCTGGTTCCTTCAGCGACAAGGGATGCCAATGACCTCCGACCTCCATAGTCCGTGGCTCACGGGCGCGAGACGCCTGGCCCGCATAGCCGTGGCCGCCTGCGTGGTGGCCGTGCTCACCGCGGCCGGGCCGATACCTCTGGCCCTCGCCGTGGACGTGCCACCCGCCACGGCCGCCGACCCAGGCGTCAAGTCCGCGCATGACAAGCTGGGCTCGGACGACGCCGACCTGCTCGCCGAGGCCAAGGCCGATGGTGACAAGAACGTCACCATGATGATCGCCACGGTCCCGGGGCAGACCGAGCAGGTCGCCAAGGGGCTGGGCGCGGTCAGGGGCGGCTCGGTCGGCCGTACCTACGACAGGCTCGGCTACGTCCGTGCCACCGTCCCGACCACTGAGGCCGACTCAGCCATCGCCGCGGCAGCCAAGCTGTCCTCGGTGCACGCCATCGACCTCAAGCAGGAGATCCCGCTCGACGACCCGACCCCGGACGGCGCCAAGTCCTCAGCGGGCGCGGCCAGGTACCCGGGGCCGGGCAGGAACACCCCGGCGAAGAACCCGTACAACCCCACTTTTGAGACAGGCGCCGTCGATTTCGTCAAGGACCACCCGACGTGGGACGGCCGCGGCATCACCATCGGCATCCTCGACTCCGGCGTCGACCTCGGCCATCCGGCGCTGCAGCGCACCACCACCGGCGGGCGGAAGATCGTCGACTGGGTGACCTCGACCGACCCGATCGTGGACGGGGACCAGACCTGGCGTCCCATGGTCACCGCGGTCTCGGGCCCGAGCTTCTCCTACGGCGGCGCGACCTGGACGGCGCCTTCGGGCTCGTATGAGATCAGCACCTTCAAGGAGTCCGCCACCACCGGCGGCGACGAGAAGGGCGACCTGAACCGGGACGGCGACACCACCGACTCCTGGGGCGTGCTGTACGACCCCGCCGCCGGCACGGTCACGCTCGACCTGGACAACGACCACGACTTCACCGACGACACCCCGATGAAGCCGTACAAGGACGGTTTCCAGGTCGGGTACTTCGGTACCGACGACCCGAAGACCGATGTCGTCGAGCGGGTGCCGTTCGTCGTGCAGATCCGCAAGGACGTGCCGATGGACCCCTACGGCGGGTCCTGGACCGGCAAGAAGGCGGACTTCGTCAACATCGGCGTGATCGAGTCCGAGCACGGCACCCACGTCGCCGGCATCACCGCCGCCAACGGTCTGTTCGGCGGCAAGATGAACGGCGCGGCGCCCGGCGCGAAGATCGTCTCCTCGCGCGCCTGCACCTGGAGCGGCGGCTGCACCAACGTGGCGCTCACCGAGGGCATGATCGACCTCGTCGCCAACCGCGGCGTCGACATCGTCAACATGTCCATCGGCGGTCTGCCCGCGCTCAACGACGGCAACAACGCGCGCGCCGAGCTGTACACCCGCCTGATCGACACCTACGGCGTCCAGCTGGTGATCTCCGCGGGCAACTCCGGCCCCGGCGCCAACACCATCGGCGACCCGGGCCTGGCCGACAAGGTGATCTCGGTCGGTGCCGGCATCTCCAAGGAGACCTGGGCCGCGAACTACGGCTCGGCCGTGCGGACCGGGTACGCGATGATGCCGTTCTCCTCGCGCGGCCCGCGTGAGGACGGCGGTTTCACGCCCACGCTGGTCGCGCCCGGCGCCGCGATCAACTCCACCCAGACCTGGCTGCCGGGCTCCCCGGTCGCCGAGGCGGGCTACTCCCTGCCGGCCGGCTACTCGATGCTCCAGGGCACCTCGATGGCCTCGCCGCAGGCCACCGGCGCCTCGGCGCTGCTGCTGAGCGCCGCCAAGCAGCAGCACATCGACCTCACGCCGGCGAAGCTGCGCACCGCGCTCACCTCGACCGCCCACCACAGCCCGGGCGTGCAGGCCTACGAGGAAGGCGCCGGCCGCATCGACGTCGTGGACGCCTGGAAGGCGATCCGCCGCGGCGCCGCCGCCCACGACTACACGGTCAAGGCCCCGGTCGACACCGCACTCGACCAGGCCCTGAAGACCCCCGGCTTCGGCACCGGCCTCTACGACCGCGAGGGCGGCCTGAAGGCCGGCCAGAAGAAGACCTACGACGTCACGATCACCCGCACCTCCGGTCCCGACCGGCCGGTGTGGCACACGCTGCGCTTCGCGAACAACGCCGAGCACACCTTCCGCGTCGTCGGCTCGCCGCTCGTGCTGCTGCCGCTGAACCGGCCGGTGACCGTGAAGGTGCAGGCGGCTCCGCGCTCGGCGGGCCTCAAGAGCGCGATCCTCGAGGTCGACGACCCCTTCACCACCGGCGTCGACCGGCAGGTCCTCACCACCGTCGTGGTCGCCGACCCGGTCCACTACACCTACTCCGACACGTCCTCGGTGCAGCGCAACAGCACGCGCTCCTACTTCCTGACCGTGCCCGAGGGCGCCAAGTCGCTGGAGGTGGCGATCGGCGGCCTGAAGGACAAGAGCCAGACCCGCTTCGTCTCCATCCACCCCTACGGCGTCCCGGTCGACAACACCTCGACGCCGTACTGCTACAACAACTACCATGACGGCAACGGCTGCAAGCCCGAAGTCCGTTCCTACACCGACCCGCAGCCGGGCGTGTGGGAGGTGGAAGTCGAGGCGCGCCGCACCTCGCCGCTGCTCGACAACCCCTACCGGCTGGACGTCAGCGTCCTGGGCGCGGACTTCGACCCGCAGACCGTGACCGTGCCCGAGGCGAAGGCTGGCACGCCGGTCACCGCCACCTGGAAGGTCACGAACACCTACGCCGTCCTGGACGGCAAGCTGGCCGGCGGCCCGCTCGGATCGGCGAAGACCGCCCGGCCCACCATCAAGGCGGGCGAGAAGCAGACCTCCACGGTGGTCGTACCCGAGGGCGCCACCTCCCTGGACGTCGCCATCGGAGGCGTCTCCGACAAGTCGGCCGACCTGGACCTGGCCGTGTACGACGCGAGTGGCAAGCAGGTCGCGAAGTCCGCCGACGGCGACTCCGAGGAGGCGGTCTCCATCGTCAAACCGGCCGCCGGTACCTACACCATCGAGGTCGCGGGCTACTCGGTGCCGTCCGGCTCGACCAGCTACGACTACCGCGACGTGTTCTTCTCCACCACTCTCGGTACCGTCACGGTCGACGACTCGGCGCCAGTCGGGCTCGGCACGGGTGACTCGGCGACGATGAGCGCCAAGGTCACGGCGGCCGGCACCGCACCCGAAGGCCGAGAACTCTTCGGCCAAGTGCGACTGGTGAACGCCCGCGGCACGGCCGCTGGCACCGGCAGCATGACGATCGAGAAGGTCGTGTCGTAGGCCCGCCACGGTGGCGGAGGCGGCGGCTGTCCGGGCGCCTGCCCCCGCCTTTCAGGAGCGGGGAGCGCCCGCGCGCCCTATCCGCGCGACCACACCACTTTTCACAGGGAAGTCGTCGGTGTCGCCAAGGGCACTGCATCCAGCCCTGGTGACCTGCTCGCACCGGGCGCCGAGGCCGTCGACGCCGCGTACGACGGCAAGCTCGTCGGCGTCCTGGAGACCCTCGGTGCCTCCGGTGCAGAGGGCGAGGTGACCAAGCTGCCCGCGCCGCCCGGTCTCAAGGCGCCGCTCGTGCTGGCGGTGGGCCTGGGGACGGAGCCCGAGAAGGACGGTCGCTACGCCGGCGAAGGGCTGCGCCGGGCCGCCGGTGTGGCCGCACGTGCGCTGGCCGGAGTGAAGAAGGCCGCGTTTGCGCTGCTGCTTGAGGACGCCGTCGACGCCGGCGCCGTCGGTGAGGGCGCGTTGCTCGGTGCGTACTCCTTCGACACGTACAAAGGCAACGGCAAGGCACCGCTGGCCGAGGTCGTGTTGCTCGGCGGCAAGCCCCGCGACAAGGCGTACAAGGCAGCGATCGAGCGCGCCGCCGCCGTCAGCGAGGAGCTCAACCGCGCCCGTGACCTGATCAACATGCCGCCGAACGACTCAATCCGGCCGCGTTCGCCGCCCTGGCGCAGGACGCGGCCAAGGCGCACGGCCTGAAGGTGCAGGTGCTGGACGAGAAGGTGCTGGCCAAGGGCGGCTACGGCGGCATCCTCGGCGTCGGCGCCGACTCAGCGACGGCCCCGCGGCTGGTGAAGCTGTCGTACACCAGCCCGAAGGCGAAGAAGCACCTGGCGCTCGTCGGCAAGGGCATCACCTACGACTCGGGCGGCATCTCAAGCCCGCCGGTCACAACGAGACGATGAAGTACGACATGAGCGGTGCCGCCGCCGTGTTCGCCGCCGTCGTCGCCGCCCGCCCGCCTCGGCCTGGAGGTCAACGTCACCGGCTGGCTGGCGCTGGCCGAGAACATGCCGTCCGGTTCCGCCGTCCGTCCCGGTGACGTGCTGCGCATGTTCAGCGGCAAGACGGTGGAGGTCCTCAACACCGACGCCGAGGGCCGGCTGGTCCTCGCGGACGCACTGTGGGCGGCCTCGCAGGAGAAGCCCGACGCGATCGTGGACGTGGCCACCCTGACCGGAGCGATGTCGCAGGCACTGGGCAGCCGCACCTTCGGCATCATGGCCAACGACGACGCGTTCCGCACCACGGTCCACGAGGCCGCGCAGGAGGTCGGCGAGGAGTCCTGGCCGATGCCGCTGCCCGAGCACCTGCGCAAGGGTCTGGACTCCCACACCGCCGACATCGCCAACAAGGGCGAGCGCATGGGGCGGCGGCCTGACCGCCGGTCTGTTCCTGCGCGAGTTAATCGGCGAGGGCACTCCTTGGGCGCACCTGGACATCGCCGGCCCCGCCTTCAACAAGAACGACCCGTTCGGTTACACGCCCAAGGGCGGCACCGGCAGCGCGGTGCGCACGCTCGTCCGTCTCGCCGAGCTCACGACGGTGGGTGACCTCATCTGACGTTCGCTCCTTTTCCCTGACGGCCACGGGCGAGCACCGCACATTGGACGGCTTTTCCTGGTCAGCTCCGTGGGTGGTGCTTTCAGGTTGAGGGGCGTGCTGAAGCACCCCTGGCAGCAGAGGGCGTTGCAGGACCGACTACAGCAACGACACCCTCTCGACGACGGCCGATTCACCCGCCGCCGACACACCCAGTCCGTGTTCGACGCACTGGATGTCGTTGCTGTAATCCGCTCCAGGCTTGTTCCGGTGCCTGGCCTCAGCCGACCAGGTCGGCTTCACCCTGCTGAGTGGGTCTGGGTGGTGTGGTGTCCTCTTCGGGTGCGAACAGCCGTGCAAGCAGCTGTGCTCCGGCGGGAGCGACGGTCCAGCGGGCCGAGTCGCAGAGACCGTCGCTGCCGGGCGTGGCGTCGGTGGTGCCGGTGTGTGACCGCAGTGGGAGGACAGCCCAGCAGCGCTTGCCGAAGGCTGTGAGTTCGCTGCCATGGAACAGACACAGGGCTGCGACGAGCGCGAGTCCGCGTCCGGTTTCGTCGCAGGGGCCCGCCGTTCGCGGCCGCGGGGCAGTAGTGCTGCCGTCGTGGATTTCGACGAGGAGAAGGTCGTGATCCAGAGCGATCGAGGCGGTCAGCCGACCGCTCGCGTGCAGCACGGCGTTGGTGACAAGCTCCGACACCACCAGTTCAAGGCGCCAGCGCAGGTCCTCGTCAAGCGGTACGCCCCAGCCCCGCACCTCAGCCGAGATCCGTTGGCGCGCTGCGGGGACTGCGGCCGGGGTCGCCTCGAGGGTGAACCAGGTCTGAGCAGGGTGCATTGGGCGGTATCTCCTCGCGGCGTGGGGCGGTGCCTCACTCCTATCGGCTGGAGGGCTGCGGCGGTGGCCATGTGCCGCAGCTGGCGCCAGGTGGCCAGGGGCGGTGGGAGGTCCGGTCGACGTGCAGCACGGGCACGGCTCCACAGGAAGCGGTGATTGGCCGGAGCGCGGAGACGGCCCCCGGCAGCGTGTCGGGCGGCCGTTCACCGGCACTGTTTCGGTCGCAGGCTGCCTGTGACCGTGTGAAGTTGCCGGGAATGTGCGGCCGTCAGCACTGGATGACGTGGAGGGCGAGGCCTGCGCGGGAGGTTTCCTTGTAGTTGGTGCTCATGTCGGCGCCGGTCTCGCGCATCGTGGTGATCGCTGTGTCCAGTGAGACGATGTGCTGCCCGTTGCCTTTGACGGCCATGCGGGCGGCGGTGACTGCCTTGACGGCCGCGACGGCGTTGCGTTCGATGCAGGGGATCTGCACCAGGCCGCCTACCGGGTCGCAGGTCATGCCGAGGTGGTGTTCCAGGGCGATTTCCGCGGCGTTCTCGACCTGCCCGGCCGTGCCCCCCAGCCGTTCTGCGAGTCCTGCGGCTGCCATGGCGCAGGCCGAGCCCACCTCGCCCTGGCAGCCGACCTCCGCGCCGGAGATGGAGGCGTTCTCCTTGATGAGGCTGCCGATGGCGGCCGCGGTGAGCAGGAACCGGACGATGCCCTCGTCGTCGGCTCCGGGGATGCCATCGCGGTAGTAGTGCAGGACCGCGGGTATGACACCGGCGGCTCCGTTGGTGGGGGCTGTGACGACCCGGCCGCCGGCGGCGTTCTCCTCGTTGACGGCCAGGGCGTGCAGCGCGACGCGGTCCATGATGTGCAGCGGGTCCTCGCCGGGGCTCACCTGTGCCAGGGATCGGTGAAGTCCTGGGGCGCGGC
>NZ_JBEXZD010000175.1:0-10031 GCF_040628575.1 Streptomyces sp. NPDC006393 | reverse complement strand
GGTTCGGCGCCGCGAAGCCGATGGGCAGCCGCGCGAAGCGCATGGACAGCCCGGGCAGGAAGGCGAGCGCGCCCACGGAGAGCGGGGCGCAGACGCGCACCGGTCGGATGACCGGTGCGGCGCCCCTCTCGCCTACCGTGCCGCTACTTCAGACCGGACGTCTTGATCGACTCCACGATCTGCCGCTGGAAGACGAAGAACAGCGCCAGCATGGGCAGCGCGGCCACGGTCGCCGCCGCCAGGATGTAGTTCCAGTTGGAGCCGTACTGCGTCTGGAAGGAGGCGATGCCGAGCTGGACCACCGTCAGGGACTGGTCGTTGGTGGCGACCAGCGGCCAGACGAAGGCGTTCCAGTTGGCCAGGAAGAAGAAGATCGCCAGGGCCGAGAGGATGGGCCGGGACATCGGCAGGACGATGTTCCAGTAGACCCGCCAGTGGCCGCAGCCGTCCACGATCGCCGCCTCCTCCAGCTCCTTGGGCAGCCCCAGGTAGAACTGGCGCAGCAGGAAGATGCCGAAGGCGTTGAAGATCGCCGGGATGATCAGGCCGGCGTAGCTGTCGAGCAGGCCCAGCTGGCGGGCCACCAGGAACAGCGGGATCAGCACCACCGGCGCGGTGACCAGCAGCGTCGCGAAGATCGCGCCGAAGAGCTTCTCACGGCCCGGGAAGCGCAGCCGGGCCAGTGCGTAGGCGGCCATCGAGTGGAAGAACAGCGCCGCCACGGTGATCACCGCGGAGATGAAGAAGCTGTTCCACAGATAGCGCGCGAACGGGACCTCGGTGAAGACGTAGACGAAGTTGTCGAACGTGAAGTCCCGGGGGATCAGGCTCCCGTCGGTGACCGTGGCCCGCGTCTTGAAGGACGACGTGACCATGTACAGCACCGGGAAGATGCTGATCAGCGACAGGACGACGGCCAGGGCCGTCAGCCCGGTGCGTGAGGTGAGCCGGCGCCGGCCGGCCGGTGGGGTGGCCTGGGCCGCCATGGCGTCACTCGCCATCGTCGAACCTCCCGCCTCTCGTGAACTTGAAGATCACCGCGGAGATGACGACCATGATCAGCACCAGGAACGAGCCCATCGCCGAGGCATAGCCGTACTCACCGAATCCGAAGGCCTGCTGGTAGATGTAGAAGATCGCCAGCGAGGTGCCGTTGGCCGGGCCGCCGTTGGTCAGGACGAAGATCAGGTCGAGACCGCCGGTGATCGCGGCGACCGTCGACATCAGCAGGACGAAGAAGCTGGTGGGGCGCAGCAGCGGCCAGGTGATCGTGCGGAAGGTCGTCCACGGGCCCGCTCCGTCGAGCTTGGCGGCCTCGTAGAGCTCCTTCGGGATCTCCTGGAGCCCCGCCAGGAAGATGATCATGTAGTAGCCCATCATCACCCACACCATGACGGCGATGACGCAGCCGAGGGCCAGGGACGGGCTGCCGAGCCAGGACTCGCCGTCGAAGCCGGCCGCCCGCATGGCGCGGTTGACCACACCGGTCTGCTCGTCCAGCAGGAACTTCCACAGCACGCCGACCACCACGAGGCTGATGACGTACGGCAGGAAGAGCGCGGTGCGGTACACCCCGACGCCCGGCAGCTTCTGCTTGACCAGCAGGCCGAGCCCGAGGCTCACGCAGAACAGGACGGGGACGAGGATCACCACGTACTCGCCGGTGATCTTCATCGAGTCCCAGAACAGCGGGTCGTTCATCATCCGCCGGTAGTTGCCGAGCCCGATCCACTCGTAGCTGCCGAAGCCGCTGACCTGGAAGAAGCTCAGACCGACGGAGAGCACCATCGGGACGGCGACGAAGACCAGCAGCCCGAGCACGTCGGGGGCGAGGAACAGGCCGGCGGCCAGCCACTCGCGGTGCTTGCGGCTCAGCCCGCGCCCGCCGGACGAGGCGGGTGCCTGGGCCGGGGCGACCGCGGTGCGCCGGCCCTCCTGTGCGGCGACGCTGCTCATATCAGGCTCGCCCCCTTGTAGCTCTTGGTGTAGGCCGCGATGGACCGGGCCGCTCGCTCCGCCTCGCCGGCCACCCCGCGGCCGGCGAGCATGGTGCCCTGGATGGCGTCGGAGATCGCCTTGTAGACGACCGGGGGATAGCGCGGCTCGGCGCGGCCGCCCGGGAAGATCTCGTCCTTGAACTTCTTCATGATCTCGGAGTCGTAGCCGCCCTTGGCCGCTCCGCGCTCCAGGGCGCTGGCGCGGGGCGCCACGTCGGACTTGGCGCCGACGCACCAGTCGACCATCCGGTTGACGGAGTCGTCCTTCATGGACCCCAGCGCCCAGACGCAGAACTCGGCCGCCGCGTCGGGGTTGCGGCCCTGCGCGTTGGCGCAGAAGGACCAGCCGCCGAGCGTGGTCACGTACTTGCCGCCCGGGGGCACCGGCAGCTTGAAGACCCCGTACCTGTACTCGGGTGCGAACGCCTTGAAGCTGGAGACGTTCCAGATGCCCTGCTGCCACAGGGCGACGTTGCCGCCCTTGAAGCCGCCGATCACGTCGCCGGCCGCCGGGAGCGTGCGCGGGGTGATGCCGTGGCGCACCGCGTCCTGCCAGAACGCCAGGGCCTGGCGGGTGGCCTTGGAGTCGAAGGCGACATCGCCCTGCCGGTCCAGGACGTCGCCGCCGCCCTGCCACATCCACGGGTACCAGGTGAAGTTCTGGTAGTAGCCCGGGTTGGTCTCGAAGACGAGGCCGGCCCGCGACTTGGTGCGCAGCTTGTCGCCGATGTCGAGCATCTGGTCCCAGGTGGTGGGGATGTCCGCCTCGGACAGGCCGGCCTTCTCCCACACGTCCTGGGCGTAGAACATCGCCAGCGGCTCGACCTCCATGGGGAGGGCGTAGACCTTGCCGTCGACCTTGCGGCTGTCGAGCGCGGTGCCGAAGTCGTCGACGGCCTCCTTCTCCATGTACGGAGTGAGGTCGGCCAGCACGCCGCCGTTGTAGTAGCGCAGGAAGTCGCCGGGGGAGAGCAGGAAGACGTCCGGGCCCTCACCCGTGGCGAAGGCGGACGGCACCTTGAATCCGTTGAGGTAGGTCTGCTGCGGCACGTAGACCAGGTCGATCTGCTGTTTGTGGGTGGCGTTCCACTTGGCGACCATGTCGGTGAACCACTTGGACTGCGCGTTGATCGCCGGGTCGGGCGAGCGCTGCGGCCCGTAGAAGTTCCAGAACTGGAGGTTGCCCCCCTTCGCCTGGGCGGTGCCGCAGCCGGTGAGCAGGGCCGGGGATGCCAGGGCCGCCCCGGCGCCCGCCGTCGCGGTCAGGAAGCGGCGGCGTGAGGTGCCGGAGGGAAAGCCGCGGCCCGGCGCGCCCGGGACGCCGGCCGGGGTGCCGAGTTCTCTGGCGGGACGCTCGGCGTCGTTGCCGTGCTGGAGCATGCGTGCGCTCCTGTCGGAGTGGGATGGGGCTGGGAGACGAGCGGTTCAGTCGACTTCGAGGGTCAGCAGGTCCGGTGTGGCCGGACGGGACGCCAAGGAGGGGGCGTCCAGGTAGAACAGCGAGGTGGAGGCGATGTCGTCGCTGGTGTGGCGGTAGCGGTGCGGCAGGCCGTTGCCCTGGCCGGGGCCGATGCCGAGGCTCTGCACGGTGACGCGCAGGTTTTCGGAGAAGCGGATCGGGTCCAGGACGTGCCAGCGGTACATCCCGAACCGCTGCTGGCTGCGGTACAGCCCGTCCGGGCGCAGGATCTGGTTCAGGCCCAGGTACGGGGTGGTGTAGGCGGTGTAGCCCTGGCCGGGGACGTCGAAGTTCCAGGCGCCGCCGAAGTAGTCCTCGGTGCCGGTGCCGCAGATCGTCGGGAACTCGTCGTCGCCGTCCAGGTAGAACTTCAGCTCGCCCTCGCCCCACCAGCCCGGGCTGTTGACGCCCCAGGCCAGGTAGGTGCCGACGTAGCTGCCGGCGCCGGTGACTCCGTCGAGGAGGGTGTGCACCTCGCCGAAGGGTACCGGGTGGCTGCGGCGCCACTGGGCGTGGAAGTACGAGGCGTCGTCGCCGACCTCGTCCAGCTCGTAGTCCACCTGGTAGTAGAGCGTGACCTTCTCGGCGGTCAGGTTCTCCAGGGTGATGCGCGCCGCGCGGCGGAACGGCATCGGCCAGTAGGCGTTGAAACCGCCGTTGGGGTTGGCGGCGACCGGCACGGACGAGACCTGGCTGAAGGTGTTCCAGCCGTTGCAGAAGAAGTCGCCCAGCGGCACCTCGACGGCCGGGTCCTCCTCGCCCTCCCAGTACATCCGCAGCAGGGTGCCGCGCCACGCCGTGTGCGGGTCGGTGGTGCACCACAGGTGGCGGATGGTGCCGGGGCCCTCGATGTCGGCGAGCACCGCCGTCTCACCGGCGGCGATGTCGATGCTGGGGGAGATCTTCCAGCCCGGCCCCAGCCGGCTCGCCGCGACCGCACCGGTGCCCTCCGTGGCGCGGCCGCCGCCGGACTTGGCCCCGGTGAAGTTCTCGGCGCTGATGGAACGGCTCACGGCACGCGTCCTGCGGGAGATGCCGTCGAGTCCAAAGGTCGTCATCGTGTCTTGCCCTCATGGTGGAGTACGGGGGCGCGCGCCGCGGGCCGGCTGGGGCACCGTGGGGCGCGGAAGGAGCGAGGCGGCCCGACAACGCGGTGGAACACCTCTGAAATCCATTTCACCGAAACGTAGAGGGGGTCCCCAGGGGTGTCAAGAGGTGAGACTCCCGGGCGTTTCGGGGCGCAGACCTCGCGTAGGTCAAGGCCTCTTACCTGGAGAAACCGCTCCTGCCGTGCGGACTCTTGACCCTGAAATCGATTTCTGCGATGGTCCTGGACATGCCTCGCAACGCAGTCATCGGCGTGGACATCGGCACGTCGAGCAGCAAGGGCGTCCTCGTCGGCCTCGACGGCGCCCTGATCCGCTCGGCCGTACGGGAGCACAGACCCGCCCGGCCGGGACCCGGCCACTTCGAAATGGACGCCTCCGTGTGGTGGCGCGAGTTCACCGAACTCGCCCGCGAGCTGACCGGGCCCGCCGACACCACCGTCGTCGCCGTCGGCGTCAGCGGCATGGGACCCTGCGTCCTGCTGACCGACGAGCACGACAGACCGCTGCGCCCCGCCATCCTCTACGGCGTGGACACCCGCTCGGTCCGCCAGATCGAACGGATCGAGGAGCGGCTCGGCGCCGAGGACATCATCCGGCGCTCGGGCTCGGCCCTGAGCACCCAGGCCGCGGGGCCGAAGATCGCCTGGGTCGCCGAGGAGGAGCCCGAGCTCTACGCCCGGGCCCGCCGCCTCTACATGCCCAGCTCCTGGCTGGTCCGGCAGCTCACCGGCGCCTACGTCCTCGACCACCACTCGGCCAGCCAGTGCACCCCGCTCTACGACACGCACGCCTGCCAGTGGTACGGCCCCTGGGCCGCCGAGGTGGCCCCCGGCATCGAACTGCCGCCGCTCGCCTGGTCCGGCGAGGCGGCCGGCACGCTCACCGCCGAGGCCGCCCGGGAGACCGGACTGCCCGCCGGCATCCCCGTCACCACCGGCACCATCGACGCCTGGGCCGAGGCACTGAGCGTGGGTGCGCAGCACACCGGCGATCTGATGCTGATGTACGGCACCACCATGTTCCTCGTGCACACCGTGCCCAAGCCGCTCACCAGCCCGTCCCTGTGGGGAACCGTCGGCGCCCTGCCCGGCACCCGCAACCTGGCGGGCGGCATGGCCACCTCCGGAGCCGTCACCAACTGGCTGCGCGACCTGTTCGACGGCGCCGACCACACCGAGCTCACCCGGCAGGCCGCCGAGTCCGGCCCCGGCGCGGGCGGCCTGCTGATGCTGCCGTACTTCTCCGGCGAGCGCACCCCGGTCATGGACCCGCACGCCCGCGGCGTCATCGCCGGGCTGACCCTCTCCCACACGCGCGGCGACCTGTACCGGGCCGCCCTGGAGGCCACCGGGTTCGGCGTCCGCCACAACGTCGAGGTCATCGAGGAGGCCGGCGGCGACATCCGCCGCGTGGTCGCCGTCGGCGGCGGCACCCAGGGCTCCCTGTGGACACAGATCGTCTCCGACATCACCGGCCGCCCGCAGGAACTGCGCACCATCACCATCGGCGCGAGCTACGGCGGTGCGCTGCTGGCCGCCCAGCTCGTCCAGGACGCCTCCGTCGACGACTGGAACCCGGTGCGCGAGACGGTGACGCCACGCGCCGAGAACACCGCGCGCTACGACGCGCTGTACGCCCTCTACCGGCGGCTGTACCCGGACACCGCGGACGCCGTCCACACGCTGGCGGCACTCCAGGAGCGCTGACGGCCAGCCCCGGTCCACACAGACACAGACATGTGCCCGTGCACGTCACGGGCGCGACACATCCGCAGAAGCCCTGACGCCCGGCGAAGACGCATGGCCGGCCGTGCCTCTGCGCACCCCCGACCCCCAACGGAGACCGCATGACCACGTACGCCCTGCCCGAGCTCAACCGGCCGCCGGCCGCCGAGCCGCACACCGTCTACACCGTGGCCAGCGGCGACCTGCGTCCCGCCGCCAACGTCACCTGCTGGCCCACCCAGGAGAAGCTGGAGAGCGACCTCGCCGCCGCCCTGACCGACCTCGGCTGGAAGGTGCGCCGCGGTCACGCGGTCGACGAGGCCAAGGGCCACGGCTTCATCGACAGCCAGCGCGCCGGCATCGAGGTCTTCAAGACCCTGCCCAAGGACGCCCCGCTGATCGTCGTCGAGGCCGTCTGGCAGTACAGCCACCACGTCCTCGCGGGCCTGCGCAGCCACGAGGGCCCGATCCTGGTCGTGGCCAACTGGAGCGGAGAGTTCCCGGGCCTGGTCGGCCTGCTGAACCTCGCCGGCAGCCTCACCAAGGCCGGACGCGACTACTCCGTCCTGTGGAGCACCGACTTCACCGACGACTGGGCGCGCGACGGACTGCGCACCTGGCTGGAGACCGGCACCCTCACCCACGACACCAGCCACGTCCGGCCCCTGCCGCCCCTGTCCGAGGACGCCGAGACCGAGCTCGGCGTGGCCCTCGCCCGCCGGCTGCGCGAGGAGAAGGCGATCATCGGCGTCTTCGACGAGGGCTGCATGGGCATGTACAACGCCATCATCGACGACGAGTTCCTCAACCCGCTCGGCATCTACAAGGAGCGCCTGTCGCAGAGCGCCCTGGTCGCCGAGATGAAGAAGGTCTCCGACGAGGAGGCCCAGGCGGTCCGCGCCTGGCTCGACGACGCCGGCATGACCTTCCACACCGGCACCGACGAGGCCACCGAACTCACCGACGCGCAGCTGCTCAGCCAGTTCAAGATGTACATCGCCGCGCTGCGCATCTCCGACGACTTCGGGCTGGACGCGGTCGGCATCCAGTACCAGCAGGGCCTGAAGGACACCGTCCCGGCGAGCGACCTCGCCGAGGGCCTGCTCAACAACGTCCAGCGCCCGCCGGTGCTCAGCCGCGACGGCTCCCGCGAGCTCTACGCGGGCGCGCCGCTGCCGCACTTCAACGAGGTGGACGAAGGCGTCGCCGTCGACTCCCTCGTCACCAACCGCATCTGGACCGCGATGGGCCTCGACCCGGCCACCACGCTGCACGACATCCGCTGGGGCGAGGAGTACGACGGCCGGTTCGTCTGGGTCTTCGAGATCTCCGGCTCGGTGCCCGCCTCCCACAACGGCGGCTACGACAAGTCGTACAGCATGCGCCAGCCCCCGATGTTCTTCCCGCTCGGCGGTGGCACCCTCAGCGGTGTCTCCAAGCCCGGCGAGATCGTCTGGTCGCGGGTGTTCCTGATGGACGGCCGGCTGCACGTCGACCTCGGCCGGGCGAGCGCGGTCGAGCTGCCGGAGGAGGAGACGCGGCGCCGCCTCGACGCCACCAACCACCAGTGGCCGATCATGCACGCGGTCCTGCACGGCGTCACCCGGGACCAGTTCATGGCCCGCCACCGCGCCAACCACCTCAACGTCGCCTACGCCCCCGACGCGGCCACCGCCGACAAGGCGCTGCGCGCCAAGGCGGCCCTCTTCGCCGAGCTGGGCGTCGAGGTGCACCTGTGCGGGGACGTGGCGCCGCGGTCGTAGGGACCCGGACACCCACGGCCCCGGCGCCGCGGTCGTAGCGGCCCACGGCGCCGGGGCGAGCGGGCGGACACCCGCTCGCCGGGGCCGCCCGCAGAACTCCCGGTGTCCGGTCCGCGCCCCGCGCACGGGCCGGACACCGGGCACCAGCACGTGAACCACCGACCGAGCGCACCAGGAACCCCCACGACTCCGAGGAGCTTCGTATGACAGGTTCACAACACTCAGGGTCACGGCACCCAAGGTCACGGCACCCGGGCTCCGGCCCTTCGGCGGCGTCCCCCGGCCCGGCCCGCCGCACGGTCCTCGCCGCGGGCCTCGGCGTGGCCGCGACCGGGATCAGCGCCGGCCCGGCCGCGGCGAGCACCGCCGCCATCACCGGTACCAAGATCCGTAACCTCACCGGCCCCGCCGAGACGGGCGCCTTCGCCGCACCCTGGACCGACCTCGGCATCCCCGCCCGCTGCCCCGACGGCACCCTGCTGTTCGTCTGCGGCGACACCTTCGACGGAGCCGGGGTGGGCGACCGGGACTGGCGGGCCCCGGTGGGCCTGCGCGCACGCCACCCCGACGTCGATCACCTGGTCATCGACGACAGCGTGGGCGGCGCGCACGCCGTCGGCCTGGTCCCGGAGGGACACGAGAACAACACCACCGCCATCCCGTCGGACGTCTTCACGATCGGCGGCACGATGTACATGCATCTGATGCGGGGCGTGCTCTACCAGACCCATCACTCAGACTTCTGGCGCTCGACGGACAACGGCCAGACCTGGCAGTACCTGTGCCAGTGGCCCGGCGACCAGTACGGCGGCCAGTTCCAGCAGAAGACGTACGCGGTCGCGGACGACGGCTACTGCTACGTCCTGTCGACCGTGTTCAACCGGGACGTCGCCTCCGACCTCCTGCTGCACCGCGTCCGCCAGGGCCAGGTCGGCGACCCGGCGGCGTACCAGCCATGGGGCTACGCGAACGGCGCCTGGGCCTGGGGCAACTACCCCACCACCATCACCGGCCGCCGTCGCTGGGGCGAGATCTGCTTCCGGGCGATGGGCGGCAAGTACGCCCTGACCTGGCTGAACATGGAACCCCTGTCGATGCGCGCCCAGATCTTCGCGCTCCCCACGAGCAATCTTTTCACCACCCCGGAGCAGACCATCATCGTCCCGACCACTCCGGGCAACGAGTCGGGCAACGCGGTCGCCAGCCCGTACGGCGGTTTCATCGTCCCCGGGTCCACCTTCGGCGACTTCGACATCACCGTGAGCCAGTGGTACGACGCCCAGAACTACCGGGTCATGCAGTACAGGATCAACGGCCTGGCCTTCTGAGCACGTTCCCCGGGCACCTTCCTCAGTGCCCGAACCGACGATCGCGGCCGGGAACCCCGCCGTCGCACCACGGCCCGAACCCGAGCGGGGTACGGGCGGTCAGGACCGGTGCGGCGGTGGGTTCCCGGCCGCGGCCGCTACTGCTGGGTGGGTACCAGCCCGTTGCTCGGTGCCGATTCGGCGCTGACCTGTGCGGTCCCGTCGTCGGGGTTGCCGGCGTAGGCCCTCGCCGTGACGGTGAACACCTCACCGCCCCGCACCGCGTCGACCTGCTGCTGGGTCAGGCACCCTTCGAACGGCCGGCGGATCCCGGAGCAGATAGAGAAGTAGAGCACCTCAGGGCTGCCACTCCTGCTCGCGATCGGGTCGACCGGCACCCCGTCGGCGTAGACCCTGTTCCCGATGGTCTCGCCGGCCGGGACGGCCGGGTCGGTGAAGGTGAGGGCCACCTGACCGGACTCCCCGGGCGCGCAGGGGGCCTGGCAGCCGGAAACGGTCGCACTGAGCAGGCGGGGCGCGTCCGGGGTCGCCAGTGTCGCCGCGTCGGCCCCCGGAGCCCAGGCCAGCAGGGCACCCCCTGTCACAAGCGCCACCCCAAGTGCTCTCGACACACGTACGTATCTGCGCATACGACTCCTTCGTCCGTGAGCG
>NZ_JBEXZD010000174.1:0-10495 GCF_040628575.1 Streptomyces sp. NPDC006393 | reverse complement strand
GACATGGCCGGCCGCGCCTCCATCGAGCTCAAGGGCAAGGAACTCGGCATCGACCTCGGCGGCGACCGCGAACTCGTCGGCCGCGTCGTCGAACGGGTCAAGGAGCGCGAGCTGCGGGGCTACACCTACGAGGCGGCGGACGCCTCGTTCGAACTCCTGCTGCGCGAGGAGGCCGAGGGCCGCGCCCGCCGCTACTTCCGCGTCGAGTCCAGGCGGGTCATCGTCGAGGACCGCCCCGACGGCAGCCACGCCAACGAGGCCACCGTGAAGCTGTGGGCCAAGGGTGAGCGCATCGTCGCCACCGCCGAGGGCAACGGCGCGGTCAACGCCCTCGACCGCGCCCTGCGCGTCGCGCTGGAGCGCATCTACCCGCAGCTCGCCATGCTGGGACTGGTCGACTACAGGGTCCGCAGCCTGGAGGGCAGGCACGGCACGGAGACCGCGACCCGCGTGCTGATCTCCACGACGGACGGCCGGGACGAGTGGTCCACGGTGGGCGTCGCCGAGAACGTGATCGCGGCGTCGTGGAGTGCGCTGGAGGAGGCGTACACCTACGGCCTGCTGCGGGCGGGCGTCGAGCCGGCCGAGTAGCGCACGCATCCTCGGCCGCCCCGGCGTACGGGGCCCCCTCAGGCAGCCCGGCCCGTCCGCTCCAGCCCCTGCATCTCCTGCCGTGCCGCCTCGGTGATCTCGATGATGCGGAGGGCGTGCGGCAGGAACTGGCGGCCGGCGTCGGTGAGGGCTATCCGGCGTCGGCTGCGGTCGAACAGCCGGGCCCCCACGGTCTCTTCGAGGCTGCGGATCTGGGCGGTGACAGTGGACTGCGCGTAGTGCAGATTCCTCGCGGCCCGGGTGAAACTCAGCTCGGCCGCCACCTCGCAGTACGTGCGCAGTTGCTGAAGTTGCATGGGCTCCCCCTCCGCGGCTGACCGGACGTGGTGCGGCCCGCCGAAGGTAGCAAAGCGGCATGCGGGAGCCGGAGGAATGAAGCGGGGCTGAACCGGAGCTGTACCGGCCTTCGAGGGCCTTCAGGACCGGCGCCCGGACGGTGGACGACGCCTCCGGCGGGACGGCATCGCAGGCCAGGAACGGGTCGGCCGGTCTCCTTCAGCCGGGCGAAAGGGTCGTCCCGCGGGGCGAATTGATCAACTCGGGCCGTCATCCATCGCATTTTTCGAACGTCGTTGAGAACCAACAGGACGGTTTGTTTTCCTGGTAGGCACCGCCCGCACCGCCCGCTCACCGAGTGAGGAACACGCATGAAGCGCGCACCGAGAGTACGGCCGGCCGTCGCCACCGCCCTGTCCGCCCTCTTGCTGGCCGCCGGTTGCGGGGGCGGTGCCGGCTCGCACCACGACGCCGCCGAGCCCGCTCCCCGCTCCGGTTCCGGCGGAGCCGACGCCGCGGTGCGGGCGGTGGTCAACCCCCAGCGGGGCGGCGGCGGCACACTGCGCTACGAGTTCAGTGACGAGCCCGACTCGTTCGACCCGGGCAACACCTACAACGGCTACATCTACAACTTCAGCCGCCTCTACGCGCGGGCCCTCACCACCTTCCCGCCGAAGCCGGGCGACGGCTCGGGCGAACTGACCCCGGACCTCGCCGCGTCGCTCGGCACGCCGAGCGACGGCGGCCGGACCTGGACGTACCATTTGCGCCCCGGCCTGAAGTTCAGCGACGGAACGTCCATCACCAGCAAGGACGTCAAGTACGCCGTCGAGCGCAGCAACTTCGCCCCCGACACCCTCAGCAACGGCCCGCGGTACTTCCGCCAGTTCCTCGTCGACAACCCCGGGGGCTACAAGGGGCCGTACCGTGACCCCGACCCGGCCGGGCTGAGATCCATCGCGACCCCTGACGACACCACGATCGTCTTCCATCTGAACAAGCCGTTCGCCGACTTCGACTACCTGGTCAGCGGCCCCCAGACGGCGCCGGTCCCGCGCGAGGCCGACACCGGCGCCGGCTACGAGAAGGCGATCGTCTCCTCGGGCTCGTACAAGTTCGAGAAGTACGTCGCGGGCAAGGAGATCGTCCTCGTCCGCAACGAGCACTGGTCGGCCGCGAGCGACCCGCTTCGGCAGCAGAACCCCGACCGCATCGTCCTGCGCCTGCATGTGCCCCAGCAGCAGATCGACGACGACCTGATCGCGGGCCGTGCCCACGTCGACCTCTCCGGCCGCGGTGTGACCGCCGAGACCGAGGCCCGGCTGTGGAAGGACCCGGCGCTGGCCGCGCAGACCGACAACGCGCTCGGCGGCAGCCTCACCTATCTCGCCGTCAACAGCAGGGTGAAGCCCTTCGACGACCCCGACTGCCGCAAGGCCGTCCAGTACGCCGTCGACAAGGCCGCGGCGAGCGCCGCCGCCGGCGGCCCCCGGCACGGACAGATCGCGACCACCCTGCTGCCGCCCGACATCCCCGGCAGCGTGCGCACGGACCTGTACCGCACCCCCGGCGAGAGGGGCGACAAGGCAGCCGCCCGCAAGCATCTCAGGGCCTGCGGACGCCCCGACGGGTTCTCGGTGACCCTCGCCGCCCGCCAGGACCGGCCCGGGGAACTCGCCGTCGCCCGCTCCCTGAGCACCTCGCTCGCCGCCGTCGGCATCCGCGCCGAGGTGAAGAAGTACCCCTCCAGCAGCTACTTCTCCCGGTACGTCGGCGTCCCCGCGTACGCGCAGAAGCACCGCATCGGGCTGATGATGATGGAGTGGGGCGCCGACTGGGCGACCGGGTACGGCTTCATGCAGCAGATCGTCGACGGCCGGGTCATCCGCGACCAGGGCAACACCAACCTCTCCGCCCTCGACGACCCCCGGGTCGACAGCCTCCTGGACCGAGCCATCACCACCCTGGACACCGAGCAGCGCAACAAGCTGTACGGCGCGATCGACCGGCGCGTGATGGAGCAGGCGGTCATCGTGCCGCTCACCTACTTCAAGGTCGTCCTCTACCGCTCGCCGCACACCACCAACGTGGTGTCCTCCACGGCGCTCAGCGGCCAGTACGACTACCTCAACATCGGCGTGAAGAAGTGAGGACGGGGCTTCGTGATACTCACCGGCCCGGAGATCGAACGGGAGTGGGCGAACGGCCGCATCACCATCGACCCGTTCACTCCCGAACAGGTCAACCCCAACAGCTACAACTTCCGCCTCGGCCGTACCCTGCGGGTCTACAGCGGCGAGGAACTCGACGCCCGCAGGGCCAACGCCTACGAGGAGATCGAGATCCCCGACGAGGGCTACGTCCTCCAGCCGGGCCACCTCTACCTGGCCCACACCGTCGAGGTCCTCGGCAGCGAGCACTACGCGCCGACCTTCGCCGCCCGCTCCTCCATCGCCCGGCTCGGCCTGTTCATCAACCTCTCCGCCAGCCTCGGTGACATCGGCTACACCGGCCAGTGGACGCTTCAGCTGTACACGATGAACCGGGTCCGGGTGTACGCGGGCATCAACATCGGCCAGATGATGTGGTGGCACCCCCAGGGCGAGGTCGTCCTCTACGACGGCAAGTACCAGGGAGCGGTCGGGCCGCGCCCCAGCGACATCCACATCGACTTCGACCGGCAGTTCGCCCGGCAGCGCCTGCCCGGTCTGCGGGCCGGCGTCGACGCCGCGGACGTCGGCCCGAAGTTCGCCGCGCTCGTCCGCAACTGCCGCGACTTCCCCGTTCCGGACGCCTTCTGCGTGCCCGCCGCGCGGTTCGCCGCCGCCCTCACCGACGAGCAGCGCGCCCGGCTGGCCGCCGGGATGACCGACCTGCGCGCCACCGTCGGAGCCTTCTTCACCGAGTCGCTGTCCGCCGTGCGCGCTGCCGCCGCCGGACTGCGGATGCCGGACGAGGACCGCGCCCTGCTGCGCACCCGCCTCACCGACGTGTTCGGCGCGGACGCCGACCGCCTCGAACTGGCCGTACGGTCCTCGGGACTGGACGAGGACCGCGCCGCCTCCAGCCTCGCCGGCGTCCACCGCACCGTCCTCGGCGTGCGCGGCGCCGACGCGGTGATCGCGGCCGTGGAGGAGTGCTGGCGCTCCTACTACGCCCCCGAGGCGGTCGCCGCCCGGGTCCGCGAGGGCGACTTCGGCGCCGACCCGCGCCTGGCCGTGATCGTGCAGCGCCAGATACGGCCCCACTACGCCGGTGTGGCCTTCACCGGCCTGGACGGCACGTCCGACGACCGGGTCAGCATCGAGTACGTCGAGGGCCTCGCCGACGAACTGGTGGCAGGCGCGGCCGTCCCCCGCACCGCCGACTCCGCCTCCCTGCACGACGGCCACGGACCCGCCGACCCGGCCGAACGCCGGATCCTCGACGACGTCACCGCCCTCGCCCGCGACCTGACCGTGCGGCACGGCCGGCCGGTGGACGTCGAATGGGCCGCCGACGACGACGGCGTGCACCTGATCCAGGTCCGCCCCCTGACCGCCGCCCGCCGCCAGGACACCTCCGACGCCCCGCACGCCGAGGCCCACCGGCTCTACTTCGACGAGCTGCCCGAGGGGTTCGGCCTCGGCCGCGTCGCCGCCGTCCACACCGGCTTCGTCGCCAAACGGGGTCCCACGCACCGGCTGGCCCGCACCTGCGGCGTGTCCGTGGGCGGTGCCTGGGTGGTGCGCTTCAACGGGCGCGGCCTGCACGACCCGGACACCGCCGGCGCCCTCGTCCGCACCCTCACCGACAGCGGGGCTCCCGAGCGGGTCCTGGACCTGTCCGACACCCTGCGGCAGATCGTCGTACCCGCCGACGACGTCGTGGACCGGCTGGCCCTCGCCACCGGCGCCACCCCGACGGGCACCGAGTTGCACACCGCGGTGGTACGGGACTTCATCCGCGGCGATCTCGGCGTCATCTCGCGGACCGCGGGCGACGGCCTCGTCGTCGAGTACAGCGCCGAGGGCCTGATGGCCCTCAACCGGGGCACCTCGGGCGCCGAGGCGATCACCGTCGCCGACACCCGCCGCCCCCTCGACGCCCCGGGCAACACCACCGTGCCGCCCGGCGGTCGCGCCCTGCTGCCGCACCTGCACGAGATCGCCCGGTTCACCGCCGCCATGGACGGCGTCCACGGCCCCTGCACCCTGGAGTGGGTGCACGCGGACGGCCGGCTGTACTTCGTCGACCACTCCGCGCTCGGCGGTCACGACGACGTCACCGTCACCGCGTCCGGCGTCTGCCTGTCCTCCGGTACCGCCCGCGGCCCGCTGCTGCGGCTCACGGACGACACCACCCTGCGGCGCCTGTCCATCGGGCCCGCCGTGAGCATCGACAGGTCCACCGACGTCGGCGCGCACGAGAGCCTGGCCCGGATCAGCGAACGGATCGCGGCCTGCCCCGGCAAGCCGGTCGTCCACGCGTCCCGGCCGTACGCGGTGCTCTCCGTGCTCATCGGCCACGTCGCCGGATTCGTCTTCGAGCAGGGCGCGGCCCTCAGCCATCTCGCGATCCTGCTGCGCGAGTCGGGCACCCCCGCCGCCGTCGCCCCCCAGCTCGCCGCGGACGCGGCCGAGGCGGTCATCAGCGACGGCACGGTCGTCACCGTCGGCCGGAAGGAGATCTGACATGAGCGGCACCGGACCCGGCGGCGACCCCCGGCCGCACCGCTCCTGGTTGGTCGCCGGCGGAGTGCACCTGCTCAACGGCACCGCCGCCGCGGCGCCCGAAGACCCCGTCGTCCTCGTCCCGCTGCCCGCCGGCGGCGCCTTCCACGACAACACCGCACTCGTACGCTGGCAGGACCTCGGCCCCCTGCGGCTGACCGCCGCCACCCTGGACGGCGGCCGGCGGCACACCGCACTCGCCGACGGCGCCGGCCTGTTCCCGGGCATGCTCCCGGGCGCCGCCCTGCGCTCCGCGGTCCGCCGCGTCACCGGCGAGGAGTGGCACGGCCCCCTGGTCCCGCTGCTCCACGTCACCGAGCACGACGGCCGTCTGCACGCCCGCGGCCAGATCCGGTTCCTCGACGAGGACGCCTGCTTCGTCCGCGTCACCGACGAAGCGCTGCCGCTCGGCCCCGCCGGTGTGGAGGGGCTCCAGTGGCTGCCCGAGGCACTGCGCCGCCACGCCGAGCGGCACCTCTTTCTCAACAACCACCAGTGCTACTACCGCAAGTGCTTCCCCGGCAGCGAACTGGAGTACAAGTACACGCTCCACCCGCCCGTCGACGCCTGGACCCTCACCGTCGAGCTGTACCACCGGCTGCGCGCCGGTGACCTGCCCGGCTACGTCATGGAGTACCGCGACGAGTTCCAGGCCTGGGACTACCTCAACCACCTCTTCGAGGTGACCGGCCCCGCGGGCGAGGAGGGCTATGTGTCCTTCATCCCCACCACCGACGGCAAGCACCTCGTCAAACGCAAGTGGTACACCGAGGACGCCTTCGCGCGGCGCGAGAGCCACACCTACGGCGTGGACGTCCACGACGACGGCGGCTTCGAACACCATCTGCGACAGCGGCTGAACGTCACCGCGACCCGTCTGCCCTCCTTCCGCCGCACCCGCTACGACGTCAACATCGAATCCCTGCGCTCCGGTCACGTCTACGGCATCTTCTTCGACCACTGCACCCTCACCGACGACCCGGACACCGTCCTCAACCAGTGCGAGCTGGAGTACCTGCGCAGCCGTACCGCGGTGGGAGCCGACGAGGACGCCGTCCTCACGGAGATGACCGACGTCGCCGCCTGGCTGGAGACCTTCCTGCGGGAACACGGGCTGAACGACGACCGCGGCCACTACTCCAAGCGCGCCTTCCTCAAGGACGCCGTCGCCGCGCGCGGCACGGGGAGCTGACCGCGCCGTGACCGTGTACTGGGTGGTGTGGGACGGCGCAGCCCACTGGGTCGTCGACCGCCTCGAACGCGAGGGCGCCCTGCCCGCGGTGGGCAGAATGCGCCGGCACGGCGCCTTCGGCGCGGCCCGGCCCGCCCGCCCCAACTGCCAGACCCCCTCCTCCCTCGCCACCCTCTTCACCGGCACCTGGCCACGCGAACACCACGTGACCGGCTTCACCGTCCCCGTCCCGGACGCCCCCGACCCGGCCGCCCACACCACGGGCTTCGCCCCCGGCACGCTCGCCGTACCACCGGTCTGGCACCACCTGGCCGCCACCGGCCACTCGGGCGCCTTCGTGCACGTCCCCTGGGTCATCGGCGCCGACGGCACCACCGACCCGGCCGTCGCCGCCGCCATCGAGTCCTACAGCAACCGCCTCGCCCGCCCCGCGGCCTGCGAGCTGCGCCCCGGAACCGCCTTCCGGTGGTACGAGGACGGCCACACCCGGCAGCTGCCGGTGACGGCCCGGGCGGGGGACGGGCACGGGGACGCGGGCACGAACGGCAGCCCGCCGCCCACCGACGCCGACCCCGACGCCGACCCCGGCACCGACCCCGGCGCCTCCGGACACCGCACCGGCCGGGCCCTGGACATCACCGTGCCGCCCGACGCCCGCGGCGTGCGCGTCACCGCGCCGGGCGGCCGCAGCCTGCTGCTCAGGCCTGGCGGAGGCTGGCAGCCCCTCATGTTCGGCCCCGGACCGGAGGCCCCCGGCACCTGGCTCGCCTGCTTCCGGGCCGACGGCCGGCCGCTGCTGGTGCGCGGCGGCGTCTGGCGCACCCGTACGGCCGGCACCTGCCCGGTGCTGCGGCACCGGCTGGAGACCCTGCCGCCGTTCGCCGGGGAGAGCGCGGGATCCCTCTACCGGGCCGGCACGTTCGGGCCGCGCCTCGCCGACGGCGGCGACGGCAGCGCCGAGGACGTCCTGCTGTCCTCCCTGGACTGCGTCGCCCGCTCCTTCGCCGCCGCCACCGACGCGGTCCTCACCGGCCACCACACCGGCCTCGTCGTGGTCTACCTGCCGATGACCGACGACGCCGGCCACGAACTCCTCGGCTGGTGCGACCCCGGCAGCGGCGCCCACCGCCCGGACATCGCCGACGCCGTCTGGACCCGCCTCCGCCGCGCCTACCAGGGCGCCGACACCATCCTCGGCCGCGTCCTCGACCGGGCCGGGGAGCACGACACGGTCCTGCTCGGCGCCGACCACGGCATGACCGGGACCACCGCCCTCGTCCACCTCAACGGCCCCCTCCTCACGGCCGGACTGGCCACGGCGGACCGCGACGGCACCCTGGACGCCCGCCGGTCGCAGGTGTTCTACCACCCGGCCAACAACGGGCTGCTGTGCACCGGCCCGCAGGGCTCCCCCACGGCACTCGCCCGCGCCATGACCCTCCTCGGCGGCCTCACCGACCCCGCCACCGGCCGCCGCGTCGTCACCGCCTTCCTCGACGACGACGGCCGTCCCACCACCGCCCCGGACGCCACCGGCGCCGTCTACGTGGCGCTCGCCGACGACTACCAGCCCTCCGCGCAGCCGCCCGGCGACGGCCCGCCGGTCACCCCCGCCCGCAAACCGGCCGCCCACGTCGTCAACACCGGCAGCGACCGGCTGCACGCCGTCTTCGCCGCCACCGGCCCCGGCATCGGCCCCGGCACCCGCCTCGGCACCGTCGACAACACCCTGCCCGCGCGGCTCGTCCTCGGCCGGCTCGCGGCCACCGCCCGCGCCCGGACCACCGCCGGCCCGTGAGCCGGCCCCGGAAGAAGGACTCCATGGCAACCCCGACCGCAGCCCCGCCGCTCGCCCGCCCCGAGGACCTCACGGCGCGCAGACACCGGCACGTCACCGCGTTCCTCGCCGAACGGGGACTGAACCCGGCCGCACTGGCCGCCACCCTCGAGGAACGCGTCGGCCCCGGACTGCTGCTGCTCACCAGCTCACCCGTGCACGGCCTCGCCAACCCCACCAGCGACCTGGACTTCATCCGCGTCCAGGAAGCCCCGCTGGACGGCCCCCGCATCGCCACGAAGATCTTCGACCACGGCGAGCACCTGGAGATCATCTCCTTCTCCCGGGCCGAACTCGACGACGCCCTCGCCACCCTGGACACCCTCGCGGCCGCCCCGCCCGCCGACACCGTCGCCGCCTTCCGTGCCTGGGACCGCCACCGCGAACCCCGCCGCAAGCAGACCGAACGCATCGTCAACGGCCTCACGCTGGACGGCACGTCCCCCTTCCTCGACCAGCTGCCGGCGCTGAGCACCGTGTGGGGCAGGGCCTCCCTGCACCTCGCACTGGAACAGGCCGCCCACACCGCGCTCGCCGAGGCCGCCGGCGAGCGGCGCGGCCGTGTCGGCTACGCGTACAACACGCTCCTGCACCTGATGGACGCCCTGCTGTGCCACCACGGCGACGTCTACACCACCCGCAAGTGGTACCTCCTGCGCTGGCGCCGCGCCCTCGCCGAGGGCCGCATGGGCACCGGCCGGGCCGGCGAGGCCGCCGCCGGCCTGGAACACCTGCGCCGCCACATCGCCCAGGCCCTCGACCCCCGCCATGCGCACCGCCCGCTCGCCCCGGCCCACATCGAGCTCGCCGAGGCCACTGCCCGCGCCACCGGATGCGCCCACCACATCGCCGTACGTCTCGAACCCGCCCGAGGTGCCCTCCCGCAGCCCTTCCTGCCCGGCGCGCCCCTGCTGCTCGCCCCGGCCGGCGGCGCCCTGCCGCTGCCCGACGCCGGCGACCTCTTCGACCCCACGCCCCTCGCCCTGGCCGACCTGCCCCGACTCGCCCCGCAGCACGCCCGGACGCTGCTGCGCGCGCTGCGCACCAAGGCGGCCCGGCTGACCTTCGACTACCTCCCGCACCCGGAGTGAGCCACGCCATGACCCCCGACCCCGCCGGCCCGGCCCCCGCCCCCACCACGGCGGTGCGCACCGCCCGCGACATCGCCGTCCTGCCCGCCGTACGCGCCGGACACAGCCTCCCCGCCGCCCGCGCCGTCGAGGCCTGGACGACGGCCGCCTGGCTGATGCTCGCCGAAGGCCGCGCCTACGCCGAGGACCTCCAAGGAGGCACGGCCCAGCCGCAGATGCAGCAGGCCGCCAAGCTGCGCTTCCTGGAACAGCTCGCCGACATCGACAACCGCCTGGCGGGCCGGGAACCGGTCGCCGACGAGCACTGCCTGGCCATGGCACTGGAGTACGGGCTGCGCGAGCTCGTCGACGCCACCGGCGAGCAACTCGCCGACATCTTCGCCCTGCACGAGGAGTTCGGCGCCGACACCTGCCACGTCGACGGAGTCTTCGCCCTGTGGGAGCGCCTGCTGGAGGCGTTCCCCGGCGAGTTGCCCGACCGGCTGGTCGCCGAAGGCCAGCGGGACATGCTGTGCACCCTGCGCGTCTGGGCCCGGCTGGCCCGCGCCGTCGGCCTCGACATCGGCTTCCTGGCCACGCACATGAAGGCCGCCTGAGCGGCCGCCCGGCCCACCCGACCCCGAGAAAGGCGGAACCAGCCCGTGCCCCGCATCCAGGCGGACCTCCACCTCGACTCCCGCACCCCGCCCGAGGTGTGGCAGCTGGTCAAGGACGCCGCCACCTTCGTGCACAACGCCCCGCACGTCGTCGCCGTCGAGGCCCTGACCACCGGCGG
>NZ_JBEXZD010000173.1:0-11115 GCF_040628575.1 Streptomyces sp. NPDC006393 | reverse complement strand
CGACACCGGACGGGCCGGCGAAGATGAACGAGCCACCGGGGCGCTTGGGGTCCTTCAGACCCGCACGCGTACGGCGGATCGCCTTCGACAGCGCCTTGACGGCGTCGTTCTGGCCGATGACCCGCTTGTGCAGCTCCTCCTCCATGCGGAGCAGGCGGCTGGACTCCTCCTCGGTCAGCTTGAAGACCGGGATGCCGGTGGCCGTGGCGAGGACCTCGGCGATCAGCTCGCCGTCGACCTCGGCTACGACGTCCATGTCGCCGGCCTTCCACTCCTTCTCCCGCTTGGCCTTGGCGGCCAGGAGCTGCTTCTCCTTGTCGCGCAGGGAGGCGGCCTTCTCGAAGTCCTGCGAGTCGATCGCGGACTCCTTGTCCCGGCGCACCGCGGCGATCTTCTCGTCGAACTCGCGCAGGTCCGGCGGCGCGGTCATGCGGCGGATACGCATCCGGGAACCGGCCTCGTCGATCAGGTCGATCGCCTTGTCCGGCAGGAAGCGGTCGGAGATGTACCGGTCGGCCAGGGTGGCGGCCTGGACCAGGGCCTCGTCCGTGATCGAGACGCGGTGGTGCGCCTCGTACCGGTCGCGCAGGCCCTTGAGGATCTCGATGGTGTGCGGCAGGGACGGCTCGGCGACCTGGATGGGCTGGAAGCGGCGCTCCAGGGCCGCGTCCTTCTCCAGGTGCTTGCGGTACTCGTCCAGGGTGGTGGCACCGATGGTCTGGAGCTCACCGCGGGCCAGCATCGGCTTCAGGATGGAGGCCGCGTCGATGGCGCCCTCGGCGGCGCCCGCACCGACCAGCGTGTGCAGCTCGTCGATGAACAGGATGATGTCGCCCCGGGTGCGGATCTCCTTGAGCACCTTCTTCAGGCGCTCCTCGAAGTCACCGCGGTAGCGGGAGCCGGCGACCAGGGCACCGAGGTCGAGGGTGTAGAGGTGCTTGTCCTTGAGGGTCTCGGGCACCTCGCCCTTGACGATGGCCTGGGCGAGGCCCTCGACGACGGCGGTCTTGCCGACGCCGGGCTCACCGATCAGCACCGGGTTGTTCTTCGTACGGCGGGACAGCACCTGCATGACCCGCTCGATCTCCTTCTCGCGCCCGATGACCGGGTCGAGCTTGGACTCACGAGCGGCCTGGGTGAGATTCCGGCCGAACTGGTCGAGGACCAGGGACGTCGAGGGGGTGCCCTCGGCAGGGCCGCCGGCGGTGGCGGTCTCCTTGCCCTGGTAACCGGAGAGCAGCTGGATCACCTGCTGCCGCACCCGGTTCAGATCTGCGCCCAGCTTGACCAGGACCTGGGCGGCGACGCCCTCGCCCTCACGGATCAGGCCGAGCAGGATGTGCTCCGTGCCGATGTAGTTGTGGCCCAGCTGAAGCGCCTCGCGGAGCGAGAGCTCCAGGACCTTCTTGGCACGGGGGGTGAAGGGAATATGACCGGACGGCGCCTGCTGGCCCTGACCGATGATCTCCTCCACCTGCTGGCGGACCGCCTCGAGCGAAATCCCGAGGCTCTCAAGGGCCTTGGCGGCGACACCCTCACCCTCGTGGATCAGGCCCAGGAGGATGTGCTCGGTGCCGATGTAGTTGTGGTTGAGCATCCGGGCTTCTTCCTGAGCCAGGACGACAACCCGCCGCGCGCGGTCGGTGAACCTCTCGAACATCGTTAATCGCTCCTCAGAGCGGTCAGGCAGTGGGGGGAACTTCCCCTCCCTGTCCTTCCGCAGCTTAGTCCCGCAAGCGGGGACCGCTCATTCCAACTGCCGACACCGTCGATGGCCTCCTGACCCCGAACGCCGACATCTGCTCCAACCCGATGGTGCGAGACGATGTTCCCGCAGGCCAGGCAGTTACCCCAGTCGCCAGTACGCCGATGGCGAACGTGAGACTCCTTTGCCCGGCTGTGGCCTGCGTGTCGCCCCCTCCCACTAGGCATGTCTTACCCGCTGGGACTGACACTCCATGCGGCGCGCACCGGTTCCCTCCGCTATGGGCGAACAACCTTGCGCCCCTTTCCACCTCCACGCGCCCTCTCGTTCGAAACTGTCCGCATCCATGAAGCCACACAGCGTAACCATGCCCGTCTTCCGGCGGTTGCACCTGGCATGGTCGGCAGCCTCTCCACGCTTCCTGTTCCGGTCCCGTCCGCTCCGGTCGCGTCCGTTCCGGTCCTCTCTGTCCCGGTTTCCCCGCATGCTCGGGTTCCCTCGCCCCGTCGGCCGCTCGGTGCGGGTGGGGGCAGGGTGCGGGACTGGTACGAGAACGAACTGGGGTGGGCCACGGTGCCCGGGACGCCGTTGCGCCTGGTCGTGGGGCGCCACTTCGACGTCCTGGACGTCCCGGTCGAGGCCGGCCGTGCGGCGCTGCGCCATCTGGGGGCCGCCTCTCCGGTGGCCGTGCACCGGGACCGGATGCGGCTGCTGGTGGCCGCGGGCAGCGCCGAGGAGCTGCCTGGGCTGCTGGAGTGGCTGGAGTGGTCAGCGGTGGACCTGGATCTGGTGGCGCTGGGCGCGGGCACGCTGACGGAGGCCCCGCGGCCGCCCTTCGCGGGGCAGGCCGGAGCGGGGCTGCCCGGAGACGGGCTGCCAGGAGCGCGGCCGCTCGCCCGGGGCCGCTCCGGTTCGCAGGGGGCCGCCGTGTGGTTGCGGCCCCCCGCGCCGGGATGCGGGACCGGGGCCTCGCTGCCGACGCTGTCGGCCATGGGGGGTGACGGGGGCGCCCCCGATCTCGTGCGGGTCGTGGAGACGGTGGCGACGCACTGCCATCGGCTCCGGCTGCGGCGCGCTCACGCACGGCCGCCGGCCTTCTCCTAGGCCCGCGGTGCCGGCCTGCGGACCTGGGGTGACGGCCTCACCTTGGATCTGGATGCCGGCCTCGTGGGCCGCACCGCCCGTCAGGCGTTGGCCTTCTCGTAGGCCTCGCGGATGGACGCGGGGACACGGCCGCGGTCGTTGACCTCGTAGCCGTTCTCCTTCGCCCAGGCGCGGATCTGCGCCGTGTCCTGGCTGCCGCCGGCAGCGGCGGCGCGCGCCTTTCCACGTCCGCCGGAAGCGCGGCCCCCGGTACGACGACCGCTCTTGACGTACGGCTCGAGAAGGCCGCGGAGCTTGTCCGCATTGGCGGTGGTGAGATCGATCTCGTACGTCTTGCCGTCCAACGCGAACGTCACGGTCTCGTCCGCCTCGCCGCCGTCGAGGTCGTCGACAAGAAGGACCTGAACCTTCTGTGCCACCGGATTTCCTTTCATCGATAACGTGAGGGTCGGGGTTGGTCGGCGTCCGCCGTTTAGCCGCCCCTTGATATATGCAGTACTGCAGTACGTCGGAAAGCAAACCGCTTTTGCGGGAAAAACACAAACCCCTGGGAGAGACCGGACCCTCGGCCCCGACCGGAAACATGCGCGTTTCGGACATAGGGGTTCCCCGGGGGGTTCGCTCTGGGTTCGCTCTGGGTTCCGCCCGGTTCCCTCCGGCTTCCTCTCGCTTCCTCCGGAGGTCCGCGGCGATCACAGATGCAGAAGCATCCGGCTGTTGCCCAGGGTGTTCGGTTTCACTCGTTCGAGACCGAGGAACTCCGCGACGCCCTCGTCATAGGAACGCAGCAGCTCGGCGTAGACGTCGGTGTCGACGGGCGTCTCACCGATCTCCACGAAGCCGTGCTTCCCGAAGAAGTCGACTTCGAAGGTCAGGCAGAATACGCGGCGAACGCCGAGCCAGCGTGCGGTCTGGAGCAACTTCTCCAGCAGCCGATGGCCGACGCCGGAGCCCTTGAGGCCCGGCTTCACCGCGAGAGTGCGCACTTCCGCCAGGTCTTCCCACATCACGTGCAGGGCCCCGCAGCCGACGACCTCGGCGTTGTCGTCCCGTTCGGCCACCCAGAACTCCTGGATGTCCTCGTAAAGCGTCACCGTCGCTTTGTCGAGCAGGATGCCGCCGCGGACGTAGGCGTCCAGCAGTCGGCGCACGGCCGGGACATCGCTGGTCCGGGCCCGCCGGACGGTGACGGCTTTTGCGGGGACTTCGGGTCGCGCTGCGGACATGAGCGGACGCTATCGCCCGCGGCCGCCCTGTGCCGAGCCGGGGTTCTGGTCGCCGGTTTCGGGAGCATCGGCGGATTCGGCGGGCGGGGAGGTTTCGGGGAACGCGGCGGCTTCGGCGGTATCCGGGACTTCGCCCACGACTTCGGGCTCCCGCGCGGATGCTTCTTCGCCGGTCTCTTCGCCGGGTTCTGCGGAGGACCCCGCGCGGGGCTCTTCCGCCGTGCCTTCCGTGCCGCCTTCGACGACCCTGAGCGCATCGCGCAGAGAGCGCCGCTGTTCGTCGCTCATCATGCCGAAGAACGCGACGAGAGCGGCGGCGGGGTTGTCGCTCTGGGACCATGCGTCGTTCATCAGCGCGGCGGCGTAGGCGGCCCGGGTGGAGACCGCCTCATATCGGTAGGCCCGGCCCTCCGCTTCGCGGCGCACCCAGCCCTTCTGGTGGAGGTTGTCCAAAACGGTCATCACCGTGGTGTACGCGATGGACCGTTCCTTCTGAAGGTCTTCCAGGACTTCTCGAACGGTCACCGGGCGGTTCCACTTCCAGACCCGCGTCATGACCGCGTCTTCGAGTTCTCCCAAGGGGCGAGGCACAACTCCGACCATAGTGGGAGATGTCGGTCATTGCGTGCCGGACGTGCGCTTCATCGAGTGAATGCGAACAAAAAGGGCGCACAACTCGATGGCGGAGGTCTCCGAGCCATCGAGTCGTACGCCGGGACCGGGCGGGGTCAGGCCTCGCTGGAGCCGCCGCCCGCGGCCGACGGGCCGCTCTGCACGCGCGCCATGGCGGCGTCCACGGCGGCGTCCTCCTTGGCCTTGGCGGCCCCGCCCTGGGTCTTCACGATCACCCTGACCAGGGCGATGAAGAACGCGGCCATCACGACCGGCGGAACGAGTGCGGAGACGTAGTCCATGGCTCCAGGGTAGCCACGGGGCCCGGACAAACAGGGGCGGGGTGGTCCGGAAGCACTACACCGCGGCGAGTCGCTGCTGCGGCGGACTCTGCGGGGTCCGCGGGTCTCCGGACGGCGGCGTGGGCCTGCGGCGCGGAAACACCTCGCCCGGGGTGGGGACGGGGCGGCGGGCCGGTTTCGGCGCCCCGGGAGCGGGCGCCGGTCCGGGCCGGGCGGGGGCGGGGCGCTCGCCGGGCTTGGGCGCGGGCGCCGGCTTGCGGGAGGGTTCCTTGCCGGTCTCGCCGCTCTGAGCGCCGCGGGCGCCCGGCAGACCGCGCGGGAGCGCCTCCGGAACGGCCCTGAGGGGCCTCAGAGGGCTGCGGGAGGCCGGCACGGTGGGCGCCGGGGCCGCGGCGGCACCCTGCGCGCGGCAGCGGCGCAGGAGGGCGGCGGCGGCCGGACTGCCGCGCAGGGCGCCCAGCGCGGCGAGGTCGTCGGGGCCGGGCCGGTGTCCGGCGTCCAGCGCCTCTTCCAGGAGGGCGCAGTAGCCGGCGGCCGCGCCGGGCAGGGCGTCGCGGTAACGGGCGAGATCGGCCAGCAGGAACGCGCGCAGCCGGGCACCCTCGCGCATCGCCTCGTCGAGCGACTCGGCGAGG
Organism: Streptomyces sp. NPDC006393; assembly: GCF_040628575.1. Classification (NCBI taxonomy): domain Bacteria; kingdom Bacillati; phylum Actinomycetota; class Actinomycetes; order Kitasatosporales; family Streptomycetaceae; genus Streptomyces; species Streptomyces sp. NPDC006393. Next base: position 5,531 of record NZ_JBEXZD010000173.1, on the reverse strand, counting down.
CGGAGGCAGTCCTGCACGTCCTCGGCGCGGGCGGGACGCAGATGAAGGGCAACGGCGAGGGCACGACGGAGCACACGCAGCTCCTCCGCACCGAACGCCACGCCCCCGCGAGTTCCGTATGGCATGGGCATACGGCGACCATACGCGCTAATCAGACAAATTCGACATAAGCCACGGGCGTGGCGCGGTGCGGGCGGACGAGCCGGCCGAACGGCGGCAGGCGACCCGCGCCGGGGCCCGGCCAGGCTCCCGGCCGGGCCCCGGGGAGGAGGCGGGGCCCGGCGGAGGCGGGGCCCGGGTGCTACATGCGGGAGACGTTGCGTTCGTAGACCAGGCGGAGGCCGATCAGGGTCAGCCAGGGCTCGTGCTCGTCGATCACGGAGGACTCGCCGAGCACCATCGGGGCCAGGCCGCCGGTGGCGATCACGGTGACGTCCTCGGGGTCGTCGGACAGCTCGCGGGCCATCCGGCTCACCACGCCGTCGACCTGCCCGGCGAACCCGTACACGATGCCCGCCTGCATCGCCTCGACCGTGTTCTTGCCGATCACGCTGCGCGGACGGGCCACCTCGATCTTGCGCAGCTGCGCCGCCTTGACGCCCAGGGCCTCGACGGAGATCTCGATGCCGGGGGCGATGACCCCGCCGACGTACTCCCCGCGCGCGGAGACCGCGTCGAACGTGGTCGCCGTGCCGAAGTCCACGACGATCGCCGGGCCGCCGTAGAGCTCGTTCGCCGCGACCGCGTTGATGATGCGGTCCGCACCGACCTCCTTGGGGTTGTCGAACAGGATCGGTACGCCCGTCTTGACGCCCGGCTCGACGAGGACGGCCGGTACGTCGCCGTAGTAGCGCCGCGTCACCTCGCGCAGCTCGTGCAGCACCGACGGCACGGTCGCGCAGATCGCGATGCCGTCGATGCCGTCGCCCAGTTCCTCGCCGAGCAGCGGGTGCATGCCCATCAGGCCCTGAAGGAGCACCGCCAGCTCGTCGGCCGTGCGGCGCGGGTCGGTGGAGATGCGCCAGTGCTCGACGATGTCCTCGCCGTCGAACAGGCCCAGGACGGTTTGCGTGTTGCCCACGTCGATGGTCAGGAGCATGGCCGGTGCTACTCCGCCTCGCGCAGGTCCAGGCCGATGTCCAGGATCGGCGAGGAGTGGGTGAGGGCCCCCACGGCCAGGAAGTCGACGCCGGTCTCGGCGTACGCCCGGGCGTTGTCCAGGGTGAGCCGGCCCGACGCCTCCAGCCGCGCGCGTCCGTCGACGATCGCAACGGCCTCCTCGCACTCGATGGGCGTGAAGTTGTCCAGCAGGATCAGGTCGGCGCCCGCGTCGACGACCTCCCGCAGCTGGTGCAGGGTGTCGACCTCGACCTCGATCGGCACGTCCGGGAAGGCCTCCCGTACGGCCTTGAAGGCCGCCTCGACGCCGCCGGCCGCGACCACGTGGTTGTCCTTGACCAGCGCCGCGTCCGACAGGGACATGCGGTGGTTCACGCCGCCGCCGCAGCGGACGGCGAACTTCTCCAGGGAGCGCAGACCGGGCGTCGTCTTGCGGGTGTCGCGCACCTTGGCCCCGGTGCCCTCCAGGACGTCCGCCCACGCGTGCGTGGTGGTCGCGATGCCGGACAGCCGGCACAGCAGGTTCAGGGCGCTGCGCTCGGCGGTCAGCAGGTCACGCGTGCGCGTGGTGACCGACAGCAGCTTCTGCCCGGCCTCCACACGGTCGCCGTCCAGGACGTGCCGCTCGACCTCGAACTCGTCGGTGCAGACGACCGAGAGGACCGCCTCGGCGACGCGCAGACCGGCCACCACGCCGGCCTCACGTGCCGTGAAGTCCCCGGTGGCCACGGCGTCCTCGGGGATGGTCGCCACGGTCGTGACGTCCTCGCCGTGCGCGAGGTCCTCCTGGATGGCGACGTTCGCGAGGTCCTCGACCTCGACGGGGTCGAGGCCGGCGTCGGCCAGCAGCTGGGCGAGCGCGGGGTCCAGCCCGCACTCCAGGTACTCCTCGTCGCCGTCCGCGCCGCAGGCACAGCCGTCGCCGCAGCCGCCGTTCGAGGCGAGGGGAAGGTCGTCGGTGCTCACTTGTGTCACTGCTCCTGGGGACGGCGGGGCGCGGGGGCCTCGCTACGGGTCGGGGGGAAGAGGGCGGTCTCCGTGGTGTCCACGGTGGGCGTCCTGTCGGGGTTCAGGCGTACGACGATGTGGCGGCGCCAGTCGGTGTCGTCGCGCTCGGGGCGGTCCTCGCGCCAGTGGCAGCCGCGGGTCTCCTCGCGCAGCCGCGCGGCGGCGACCAGGACCCGGGCCACGCACAGGAGGTTGGTGGCCTCCCAGGTGTCCACGCCCGGCTCGGCGGTCTTGCCGTTCTCGTCGAGGGCGCCGCGGGCCTCGGCGTGCAGCTGTTCGAGCTGGTCGGCCGCCCTGGCCAGGGACTCGGCCGAGCGCAGCACACCCGCGCCCTCGCTCATGATCCGCTGGATCGCGAACCGGGCCTCGGGGGCGAGCAGGGGATGCGCGGGCTGCTCGGAGTACGGGACGGGCTGCGGCACGCGCGCGTGCAGGCCGCTGTCCGACCGCTCGCGGGCGATGTCCGCGGCGATCCGCTCGGCGTAGACCAGCCCCTCCAGCAGGGAGTTGGAGGCGAGCCGGTTGGCGCCGTGCACGCCGGTGCAGGCGACCTCTCCGCACGCGTACAGGCCGGGCACGGTGGTCCGGCCGTGGGAGTCCGTGCGCACGCCTCCGGAGGCGTAGTGGGCGGCCGGGGCGATCGGGATGGGGTCGGTGACGGGGTCGATGCCGTGGGCCCGGCAGGCGGCCAGGATCGTCGGGAAGCGCTGCTCCCACATCTCGGCGCCGAAGTGCCGGGCGTCGAGGAACATGTGCTCGGCGTCCTGCTCCAGCATGCGGCGCAGGATGCCCTTGGCGACGATGTCCCGGGGCGCGAGCTCGGCCAGTTCGTGCTGTCCGACCATGAAGCGCACGCCGTCGGCGTCGACCAGGTGGGCGCCCTCGCCGCGCACCGCCTCGGAGACGAGGGGCTGCTGGCCCTCGGCGTCGGGGCCGAGGAAGAGCACCGTCGGGTGGAACTGGACGAACTCCAGGTCGGAGACCTCCGCGCCCGCGCGCAGGGCGAGCGCCACGCCGTCACCGGTGGACACGGACGGGTTCGTGGTCGCGGAGAAGACCTGGCCCATGCCGCCGGTGGCGAGGACCACGGTGGGCGCGTGGACGGCGCCCACGCCGTCGTGCTGGCCCTCACCCATGACGTGCAGGCTCACGCCCGCGGTACGGCCGTCGGCGTCCGTGAGCAGGTCCAGGACGAGCGCGTTCTCGATCGTGCGCAGTCCACGCGCGCGTACGGCCTCGACGAGCGCCCGGGAGATCTCCGCGCCGGTCGCGTCACCGCCCGCGTGCGCGATACGGCGGCGGTGGTGGCCGCCCTCACGGGTGAGCGCCAGTCCTCCTTCGGAGGACTCGTCGAAGTGTGCGCCGGTGTCGATCAGCCGGCGTACGGCGTCGGGGCCCTCGGTGACGAGGATCCGTACGGCCTCCTCGTCGCACAGGCCGGCGCCGGCCACCAGGGTGTCGTCCAGGTGCTGTCCGGGGGTGTCGCCCTCGCCGAGGGCCGCGGCGACGCCGCCCTGGGCCCAGCGGGTGGATCCGTCGTCGAGGCGGGCCTTGGTGACGACGACCGTGTCCAGGCCGGCGGCCTCGCAGCGCAGGGCGGCGGTGAGGCCGGCGACGCCGGAGCCGACGACCACGACGTCCGCGGCGATCGACCACCCGGGCGCGGGGGCGTGCAGTCGTATGCCTGTGCTGGTCACGAGGCGGCTCCGAGGGTTCCGTGGGTGGCGTGGGATGTGCGGGATGTGCGGGGTTCGTGGGCCCCGAAGGTGAGGGGCAGGTTGTCGATCAGCCGGGTGGATCCGACCCGGGCGGCGACGGCGAGGACCGCCTCGCCGGTGAAGTCGTCCCCTATCTCGGTGAAGTCCAAGGGGTCGACCAGGGCCAGGTAGTCGAGCTCCAGCGGCGGGTCGAGGCGGAGGGCCTCGTCGAGGACCAGCCGGGCCGCCGCGCGGACGGCCGCGGCCGCACCGGGGGACGCCTTGGCGACGGCGGCGGCGTCGGCGGCCGCACGGGACTCCCCCAGCGCGCTCAGCGCCTCGGCACGCGCGCGCGTGGAGGGCACTTCGCGGGCCCGCGCGCGCAGCGCCTCCTGGGCGGCGTGCCGGTCGCGTCCCGCGAACAGAGCCCGGGACAGGGCGAGGGCGGTGTGCCGCTCCTGCGGGGACAGGTAGCGGTTGCGGCTGGACAGGGCCAGGCCGTCGTCCTCGCGCACGGTCGGTACGGCGATGACGTCCACGCCGAAGTTCAGATCGCGCACCATGCGCCGGATCAGGGCGAGCTGCTGGGCGTCCTTCTGGCCGTACAGGGCCACGTCGGGACGGGTGAGGTGCAGCAGCTTGGCGACGACGGTCAGCATGCCGTCGAAGTGGCCGGGCCGGGAGGCGCCCTCCAGGCGTTCGCCCATGGGGCCCGCCGAGATGCGCACCTGGGGCTCGCCGCCCGGGTAGACCTCCTCCACGGACGGCGCGAACACGACGTCGGCGCCCGCCTGCTCGGCGACCTTCAGGTCCGCCTCCAGGGTGCGCGGGTAGCGGTCCAGGTCCTCGCCGGCGCCGAACTGCAACGGGTTGACGAAGACGGTGACGACGACCTCGCCGTCGGCGCCGGCGATCTCGCGCGCGGTACGGATCAGGGTGGCGTGGCCCTCGTGCAGGGCGCCCATGGTCATCACGACGACGCGGCGGCCGTCACGCGCGCGTGCGTGCAGCTCGTCGGCGGTGCGCAGCAGGGCTGTGGTCATCGGGCGTCTCCGTTCTCGGGCGCCGGGGTCACCGGGCGGCCCTCCTCTGCGTTCACCGGTGCCACCCGGTTCGTCGAGTGCCCCGTGCCGGTGGGTGCCATCCGGCTCGTCGTGCCCGTGGACGCCGTCCGGCCGGTCGTGTCCGCGAGTGCCGTCCGGTCGGTCGTGTCCGCGGGTGCCGTCCGGCCGGTCGTGCCCGCGGGCTCCGGCCGCTGCGGGCGCGTCGCGTTCCCCGCGCGGGTCATCGGGCCTCCCCTTCGCCGTCGTCGGGCCGGTCGGGCCGGTCGGGACCGTCCGGGCCTTCGGAGCCGTGAGTGCCCTCGGAGCCTGTGGTGCCGCTCGTGGCGGCGGTGCCGGGTGTTCCGTCGGCGAGGACGCCCAGCAGGTCCTCGGCCAGCTCCGGCTTCAGCAGTCCGTGGGCGAGCGCGCGGTCGGCGGTGGCGCGGGCCATCGCCAGATAGCCCGCGACGGTCTGGGGGGCGTGCCGGCGCAGCTCGTCGACATGGGCGGCGACCGTGCCCGCGTCCCCGCGCGCCACGGGACCGGTCAGCGCCGCGTCGCCGGAGCGCAGGGCGTTGTCCAGGGCGGCGCCGAGCAGCGGGCCCAGCATCCGGTCGGGCGCCTCGACGCCCACCTCGCGCAGCAGCTCCATGGACTGGGCGAC